>CALMUU010000192.1 GCA_937872965.1 uncultured Actinomycetes bacterium | reverse complement strand
ACATTTTTGTTTTGGCAAAACTCGTACGTGAACTCGGTCAACACATCGAAAACGACCGAGAATTTGATGAGGTTGAAGAAGACGATTCAATTGAAGATGAAGTTGAGCCTGTCGCAGTTCAGATTAACTAAAACCTTCGCCAACGGGCTGTAGCGGAGCTTGGTAGCTCGCGTCGTTCGGAACGACGAGGCTGTGGGTTTACATCCCGCCTGGATGACTAAGATTATTTATGAAGCAAGGTACTGAGCAAGCGCATCGCGAACCACTTGACTGGTTGTACTGTCATCTGCTGTAACGCGTTCACGCACTTTAGCCATCAAGTCCGGATCAATGCGTACGGGAACAAGTTGCGCTGGTCCCTTACCTAGAGATGGACGACCACGTCGCCTGATTGCGTCAACATCAAATTTTTCATCAGGAAGTGTATCTGAGATTTCCTGAATGTCTTGATCGCTAAGCACTTTTCCTGTTGCAGTTTTATATTTCTTTTTCATGTCATCTCCGTGGGGTCGGGTAAAAGCGGATAAAACGCTGGACGAAGTCTCATTGCATGAATAGCAAGCAACTCGTCTTGTTCAAGTACAAGAAAAATTACTTCCAGTAAGTTTCCTGCATTGTCGGCACCGATGATCAGAACCTTGGGTGGATCACTATTAGGTTCCAGGTCCGAAAATGTAATGGGATGTTCGTATACATGTGTAATGTCAGCCTTAGAAATACCGTGTTTTAAAGCCGATATATGGACATGCACAGCATTATTGTATTACATAAATAGTGCAGTAGCAAGGTGTTTTATCCATTGTAAGCATGACCTCTCAAGTCATAATGAGCCCTACCAGATCAAACAATCAGAGTCCTGATTTATAGCTCGGCTAAGTCTCCTGGGTCTTCCCAGCTCTCCTCGTTAAACCATGCTTGAAACAGAGGTACATCTACACCTGGTCTCTCAATCCAAAGAAGAAAAGGTTCGTCTACAACATAGGTTGATACTTCCGGCGTTATGGAGAGACCTCTCACCCCGAAGGCAGATGCTTCTTTTGCACGCGCTCCAATTTCGTTCATACCGAATCTAACTTCTTGCTTAGCTGCGACCACCTCAATAATGTCGGGGTCTGCCCCGCTTTCGATTCCACCGAGCCAATCAATATCCACTTCCTTAGAAAAATGGACTTTTGGGATCACTACGCGCTCGAAATCATGAGTGTTTACAGCAGTAGCTTGACGAAGTCTCTCCACTGTTTCAATCATCTCGAATTCATTAAGCGGTTTTTTTAATTTTGTGATCGATACGACATCTTCGTTTATTGTCGCGAGTTTAATGATTGGCTCATCGTGATCGATGACGGAAAAACTCTCCCCGACTGTGCGACTCTCATGGCTAAACGCGGGAAAGGCTTTATCTTTTATGGTGGTGCTTTTACCTGGAACT
>CALMUU010000191.1 GCA_937872965.1 uncultured Actinomycetes bacterium | reverse complement strand
GTTTGAGTGAAAAGAAATTGACACTTATTCGGCGAAAGCGGATTGGTTTTATTTTTCAATCCTTTAATTTACTTCCCACTTTGAATGCAAAAGAAAATATCGAGCTTCCCTTGCGTCTTGCAAAAACGAAATCCGACAAGGGCTGGTTCGACAAAGTAATTGAAACAGTTGGCCTTACTGATCGCCTTTCACATAAACCCAGCGAACTTTCGGGTGGTCAGCAACAACGTGTTGCAGTAGCCCGAGCTTTGGCAAGTAAACCTGAAATCATTTTCGCCGATGAACCAACGGGAAATCTTGATTCGAAATCAGGAACTGATGTACTTAAGTTTCTCCGATCAGCAGTTGATGATTATGGCCAGACCATTGTGATGGTCACACATGACGCCAATGCAGCAGCTTATGCAGACCGCATTATTTTCTTAGGAGATGGAAAAGTGGTTGACGAAATGCACGAACCAACTGCCGATGCGATCCTTGATCGACTCAAGAGCCTCGGCTCGTAGTTCGAGGTTCGGAGATGTTTCGTTTTACTCTGAAAAATATATGGGCATATAAAACTCGTCTTGCCCTTTCGATGCTCTCCATTATTTTGGGCGTTGCATTTCTTTCAGGTACACTCGTTTTTTCCTCAACGATCAAAGGAGCTTTTGACGATCTTTTTGCTTCTGTTTATAAGAAAACAGATGCAATTGTCCGTTCCACGGAGACGCAAAGAAGTGATGACGGTTTTTCTGAATTGCGAAGCAGCATTCCTCGCTCAGTTTTGCAGGAGGTACAGGCAATTGAAGGCGTCAAGTCAGCCCAGGGATCAGTAGATATTGAAAACGTTACTGTTATTGGTAAGGACGGGAAACGAGTCTTTCCTATTAATGGTCCCCCTACGTTTGGCTTCTCTCAATCAGACAATATTGATTTGGCATTATTCCATGTCGTAGATAAAGACGGAAAATCTTTATCTTTGAAAGATTCTGTTGCAGCCAAGCTTGCCGATGATGAAATCTATGTAGACAAGTCATCTGCAGATATCAAAAAGTTGAAGGTAGGTGATACGCTTAAAGTCGTCCTTCCTGATGCAGTCCGAGATTATCGGATTAAAGGATTTGTTCGTTTTGGAACTGCTGACGGTATTGGTGGTCCTGCCGTTTTTCTTTTTAACGAGAAACAAGCTCAAGCTATCGCCGGAAAAGGCGATACGTTTAGTTCTGTTGAAGTTGCAGCACAAGAAGGCGTAAGTCAAGAAGAACTAAAAAGAAATATTGAAGAACACTTTTCTCAAAAAGGAAAGATTGATAAATCGAGCACCAGCAAGTTCGAAGTTGTAACGGGAGAAGAGTTAACAGAAGAAGCCCAAAACGATGCGCGTGCTTTCCTCGATATATATACTTATATCCTCCTTGGTTTTGCAATTGTCTCTTTCTTAGTTGCACTTGTCATTATTATCAATTCATTTGCAATTGTTGTAGCTCAGCGAAAGCGGGAATACGCATTGTTGCGGGCTATTGGCGCTAAAGCTTCCCAGATTCGTCGATCAGTTTTTATTGAATCAATTTGTGTCGGGTTTCTTGCTTCAGGTGTAGGGATTGCTACGGGAATTGGATTGGCTGTTGGTATTAGTTCATTTATGGAGGCTCAGGGTATCCGGCTTCCAGCAGGCGGTTTGGTCGTTCCCTCTAGCGCAGTGATTTTAGGAATGCTCGTGGGTACATTGGCGACATTGGGGTCGGCACTGATTCCTGCATGGATTGCCTCGCGTGTACCGCCCATTGAAGCTCTTCGTGAATCAGCGTATGAACAATCGCGCAAATGGATATGGAGAATTATTTTCATTTCGATTCTAGGAATCCTTGCTGCTTTGACGATATGGGCGGCATTTGATGGGTCCTCGGATAACCGTGTCAAAACAATGGGTATAGGAATTTTCTTTGTATTCGTTTTTGCTATTGCAGCCCTTCCTTTACTTGCTCGTCCTTTCACTGCAATTGTGGGATCGCGCCCTATGGGAGTTCTCCTCATTCCCTTTGGCGGTCGCCATGCGTTTGGAGTGACGGGAGACATCGCTCGACGAAATAACTATCGCAATCCTCGGCGAACAGGACGTACCGCATTAGCTCTCATGATTGGAGTATTTCTTGTTGTGTTTATAACAGTTCTCGCATCCAGCGTGACGGCAACGTTCGATAAATATTTTTCTGAAAATTTTGCAGGCGATCTCATCATCGGAGATTTTGGTGCAACACAATCACTTACGCCTGAACGATGTGCCAGCATTAACAGTCTAGACATAGTCGAAGCTGGGTCATGTTTTACGACCATCTCGCCCACCCAGGTTGACACAGCGTCTCCAACGGGAGGGTCAAAAACGACCACAGTAAGCGTCGTGGATTCAAAAGCGCTTGCGAGTATTTTTATTACGCCTTATGACGGAAACATCTCTAATATAGGCCCGAGCGGCATGGTCACATCACAAGAAAGTGCTGACGATAAAGGTCTTTCTATTGGTGACAAGATTGAGTTAACAGGAAAAAGAGGTTCTCGTACTTTCACGATTACTGGAATTTTGAAAGAACCTATTTTTGGAGACGCCGGCTTCATTATTGATTATGAGGGTGCAGCCGTGATTGAAGAACCAAAGCCAGCGTTTATTTCGATTTTGACAATTAAGTCGGGTATCACAGCTGAGGAAGGTAAGGCAGAGGTCGAGAAGCTGTTAACAAATACCGGGATAGAAATCACGGATCAAAAATCTCTCAGAGATAATCAAGTTGCGCAACTTAACGGAGTTGTCAATGTCATCTATGGCCTATTGGGTCTTGCAATCATTATCGCGGCAATTGGAATTCTTAATACAATGTCTCTCTCTATTCTGGAGCGGCGCCGAGAACTTGGGCTCATGCGTGCGATAGGAACTTCGAAAGCACAAGTTCGCGGATTCGTGAGATTTGAATCTGTAATTGTCGCGGTGATGGGAACGGTAGTTGGAATTGTTGTCGGCATTACGGCAAGTTTCTTATTGATTAAGTCATTAAAAGACGAAGGGTTCGATTCATTCGCCGTTGACCCCACACGACTTCTCGTGATTGTTGCACTGTCTGCAATCATTGGAGTTATTGCGGGGGCTTGGCCGGCATGGAGGGCGACAAAAGTTGACGTTCTTAAAGCTGTTACTGTCGAATAAACCTTCTGTCATCCTGAGTAAAGCGAAGGATCTGCGCTCAGCGCGTCCGCCCTCTCTCCCATGCTGAAACGCAACGTGCGTTCGGACGTACATCGCTGAGCGCACGTTGCGTCAATCTTCGTTAGATGTTTTGAAGCGCTTGGGGGAATTCACAAGACGCTTTAAGAGTCGACTTAGTTGTCTTGAGGTAGGGCGCGACATTCGTTTGATTCAATTTCGTGAGCGAGTAAGTCGGTTTGCGGAGATCCTTCGCAAGCTCAGGATGACACCAAGTGGTGGGGTTGGCTTTTAGAGGCTGGAATCTTTTTCGATGACGGTGTCGCGTTGTGTTTCCGTGAATGTTTGAAGTTTTTTTGCGATATCTTGATCGGACGTTGCAAGAATGCGCAACGCTAGGTACGCAGCATTAGCCGCATTGCCCACTGCAACGGTTGCAACGGGAACGCCCTTGGGCATTTGCACGATACTCAAGAGTGAATCTAAACCATCAAGATTTTTCAAAGGAACAGGAACACCCACGACAGGAAGTTCTGTCATCGAAGCAGTCATGCCAGGAAGATGTGCGGCACCACCGGCTCCGGCGATAATTACCTTTAATCCTCGGTCAGACGCACTACGTGCATACGAAACCATTTCATCGGGTGTGCGGTGTGCGCTAATGATGCGCACCTCGTGAGCAACATCAAATTCTTTCAACACATCGGCTGCAGCTTGCATTACAGGAAGATCGGAATCGCTTCCCATAATTATTCCAACAATTGGATTTCTCGAAGATCCCATGACCCCCACCTTCTTTCGCGATGAACACTATCCTAACAAAGATTCACTAGGGTTTAAATGTGATTGATAAAGTGTATCTATGAACAAAGTTACAGGTTTTACAACACTTCTTGCATCGTTTGGCAATCCAAATAAAGGAAACCCTGGGCCCGAAGGATATAACTTGGCACTCAATGCTATGGGAGCTGATTACGTATTTCTTGCTTTTGAAGTAGCCGAAATACAAAGTGCATTAAAGGCAACGCGCGATCTTGGATTTGGTGGCTGCATCGTCACAAAACCATTCAAGCAAGAGATTATGAAATATTTAGATGATATAGATTCGGACGCTCAAACTATCGGAGCAGTCAATGTAGTGGTCAATGAATCAGGAAGACTTAAAGGGTTCAATTCTGATTGGGTTGGTTCAACAAATGCATTAAAGTCAAAAATTGATATCAAGGGGAAGAGAATAGCTCTTCTTGGTGCCGGGGGAGCAGCCAAAGCGGCGGCTTTTGGATTATTTACAAGTGGTTCAAATGCAGTTGTATTTAATCGTACAAAAGAAACCGGAAAAATTGTTGCGGATCAATATGGTTTCGAATACGGAGGTGATTTAAACGCCATTGACGACAGCTTCGATATAATAATTAATGCGACTTCTATTGGTTTTCGCGATGATTATGGAAGCGTTCCTGTTGATGAGTCAGTACTTTTGTCAAAACCTTTAGTCTTCGATATCGTCGCTTCGCCGAAGAGAAGTCGCTTAATAGAACTAGCTGGATCTCTCGGATGTGAGACGATCGCTGGCTCTGAAATGATTGCTTTTCACGCTCAGCGGGCATTGAAATTGTTAACAGGTCAAGAGCCGCCGCTCGATTTGTTGTCGGCGCATTTTTTCTAGCATTTTCTGACGTTCAAAAGTCTGAGAAAAGGAATGACCCCGGATCTCCAAATGGAAAATCTTTCCAGTCAAAACTCGGATCTAACTGTTGAAGAAATTCAAGACATCGCTCTTGTT
>CALMUU010000190.1 GCA_937872965.1 uncultured Actinomycetes bacterium | reverse complement strand
CTGTTGAATGCGATACGTATCGCCACAACAGCAATGAGTTCCATGGCAATGAAAATTAGTGCGGGAACACTCTGGGCTCGTGAAATTTTAAAAGTTCTTTTCGATCGGATGTGCACAAGAAGCATTGATAAGCAACTCACAAGCTGAATTATTGCAAACATGAAAAGACGGAGATGCGGAGGAGCTTCTGCGAGGGAAATCATGTAAACAGCAAAACCAAGTCCAATAAAGATCCCGAAATTAATATCTCGTCCGATTGTTGTGGTGACGTGCTCCGCGCGATGATTTGTTTGAGCAACGAGCCAGGGAACACATATAAGAAATCCCACACCTACAATGGCCCAGGCGGTAGGAAGTTTGTTGGCAAGTAACGCATATGCAAAAACTGCAAGAATGACAAAGGTCGCATTGACTGGCCCAATAATGCTTGTGCGTCCTTTTGCCAATCCTGCAGAGAGAGCCGTCAGGCCGAGCGCGAATCCAAGGCCTCCAATAGTTCCTGCAACAAGGGCTCGGATGAGTTCGCTATGAGCATCTCCAGTGTTGAGGGAGATGTAGTGAATTTCATTACTGGTTACAAAAAGCGAAAAGAAAAGAACAGCTGCGAGTGAATTATATATCGCAGTGAGAAGAGGTGGAGATACTTCACGTGCTGCACGTCCAAGCGCAACCCCGCCTATACCCCATCCTAATCCCGTAAGAATTGTTGCGATGAGCCACAGTGGCATGAGTTGTCTATTTCTGACTTGCTGTTGCGCGGTTCTTCAGTTGTGCTTTGACGTAATCGCGGTTCATCAGCGCAATAAAGTCAATGGAAATTTCTTTAGGGCATGCCTCTTGGCATTCACCATGGTTGGTGCAGGATCCAAAGTACGAGTCCATTGTTTCAACCATGTTGATTGCACGATCGTAACGTTCGGGTTGACCTTGAGGCAATAAATTCAAGTGCATTAACTTTGCGGCAGTGAACAAGCTTGCCGCGCCATTCGGGCACGCAGCCACACAAGCTCCGCAGCCAATACACTGCGCTGCGTCCATAGAAGAGTCCGCAACTGCTTTAGGAATCAGGGTCAGGTTTGCATCACCTGCTGCACCTGTAGGTGAATCGATGTATCCACCAGATTCAACAATGCGATCAAAGGCAGAACGATCAACGGTTAAGTCTTTAATAATAGGGAAGGACGTTGCTCTCCATGGTTCAACGGTAATGACATCTCCATCACTGAACTTGCGCATGTGTAACTGACACGTTGCTGTTCCCAGCTCGGGCCCGTGTGCCTGACCATTGATCATCATGGAACACATTCCACAGATTCCTTCACGACAATCAGAATCAAATGCAATAGGTTCTTTCCCGTCTACAAGGAGCCGTTCATTGAGCACATCGAATAATTCAAGAAACGACATATCTTCACTGATGTCATCCATGTCATACGTCTCAAAGTAACCCTTGTCGCGCGCGGAGTTTTGTCTCCAAACTTTGAGTGTTACATGCATGTCGATTTCCTTCGTTAATCTCAGGTTATTTGTATGATCGTTGGGTCAGGTGCACTTCTTCGAATTCTAAGTGTTCTTTGTGAAGTTCAGGATTCGCTAAGTCGCCGGTGTATTCCCATGCGCCTACGTATGCAAAGTTCTCATCGTCTCGTTGTGCTTCACCTTCCGGTGTTTGGTGTTCAACACGGAAGTGTCCACCACAACTTTCTTCACGATGCAACGCGTCGCGCACCATGAGCTCGCCGAACTCCAAAAAGTCAGCGACACGGCCAGCTTTTTCAAGTGTCTGGTTCAACTCATTATCTGATCCTAAAACACGAAGATCTTTATAGAATTCATCGCGTAGCTTAGGAATTTC
>CALMUU010000189.1 GCA_937872965.1 uncultured Actinomycetes bacterium | reverse complement strand
CGGCAATGGATGAATATGGACCTACATAACTTCGTTCGATAAGAGCATTGGGACCTATGACGACTGGTCCGCGTATTGTTGAGTCAATAATCTTCGCACCTTCGGCGATAACTACACGGCCTTCAATTCGACTGGAATCATCAACCGTTCCCCTGTTGGATTCTTCAATCTGGTCGAGAACAATACGGTTTGCTTCTAACAAGTCTTGAAGCTTGCCTGTATCAATCCAGGGCGTATCGATTGTGTGTTGACGCACGACTTTACCATTGCCAATTAGCCATTGGATTGCATCGGTGATTTCCAATTCACCTCTCGTGGAAGGTTCAATAGATCGCACTGCTTCATGAATGGAAGAATCAAAAAGATACACGCCAACGAGAGCAAGATTACTTGGTGGATTCTGAGGCTTCTCGACAAGGCGAATCAACGTTCCATCAGGCGCAACCTCAGCCACACCAAATTGTCGTGGATCGTCTACTTGGTTCAGTAACACCATCGCATTGGCGTCTTGTGTTCTGAACTCATTCACAAAGTCGGTGATTCCTCCAAGTACAACGTTGTCTCCGAGGTACATAACGAAAGGTTCGTCACCTAAAAAGTCGCGCGCTATCAAAACTGTGTGAGCCAGGCCACGTGGTGCATCTTGATCTATAAAAGTTGGTTTAATTCCCAACGCAGAACCATCACCTATGGCTTCACGAATATCAGGGCCAGTATCGCCCACAATAATTCCGACATCGGTAATGCCAGCTGCGGCAATAGCTTCTAATCCATAGAAGAGAACGGGTTTATTGGCGAGCGGAACAAGCTGCTTCGAACACGTATAAGTAATAGGACGTAAACGGGAACCGGTACCACCGGCAAGAACAAGTGCTTTCACACTGGATATTCTACGAGCTAAGCACTGTATCCGTCGAAAGCGCTTGGTCTCCGGGGTTTGCGAGGAAGCGGTCGAGCCAGCCAAAGAGGGTGGCCACTGCTCGCGGGTCGTAGCGAAGGCGATGGCCAGCAAATTCGATAATGCGCTTCTCGCACTTCTCGCCGAGCGCATTTTGGAAGGCATGCGCCGAGGAAACATCGACAACGTCGTCATCGCTTCCATGCATGATCAACGAAGGAATGCTTTTGAGACGATTGTTTACATCCAGCGGCTGAAGCGTTCTAAATTCCTGCATCCACACTCCCGGATCATCGGGATACCCAGGATCATGGATGAGACCGACATCGCGCACGTGTTGCAAGAATTGACGTTCGTTATGGATCCAGCTTTCGAGTGATGACGGAGTAGAAATTAATACCAGTCCACCTATGCGGTCATCCGATGCAGCATGATCAAGTGCAAGCACACCTCCGAGTGATGTTGCAATGAGTACGATAGAAGAAATGTCGTCGCGCGCCGACATCGCATCAACAGCAGCTCGGATATCGCGTCGCCAGTTTGCTATAGAAAACTCTCCCGGAGAATCAGCCGTACCACGCATGAGAAAAAACAAAGAGGTCACACCATTTTCATGTGCAAGACGATCACTCAACTCAGGATACGACGATGCGAAAGTTGCTGCACCATTCGATCCGACAGGAATTCCATGAATAATAATCACACCAACTTTTCGGGTGTGCGTTTTGGGGATTGACCAGTGTGCGGCCAGACTCACCGAATCTGATTCAAGAAATGATTCCACTGGTCTATGTTAAAGCACGGATGTCGCGTAAATAGTTCAATGCGAGTTCAACGACATCAGATATGACTTCTTTAGGGACATCGAGCGATTGATTCTGCTCGCATATTTCGTTAGTTATATCTTCAACACTGAGCTCCTCTTTAACGGGCGATTGCGGATCGGGAGCGATATCTTCTCGTATAAGGCTGTGCGATCCCAGAGCAGAAACAAATGCCGTCAAGAGTTCGGATAATTCAGCGGGTGTTATGGCCGAACCTGCAACGTCATCGAGTTGATCGAAGATCACATCGTACATTCGATCCAAATCAATCAATGGTGTCGGTGGCTTAAGTGCGAATCGCTTGGCATCCCTTGTAACGAAGACACAACTGAGAATAAGAGAAAGGACAATAATTACAATCGCAAGACCAATCGACATAGGCATTACCTTTTCCTGTTAACACGGTTGCGTATAGTGCTAGCAATTGAGAAACTGTGCTCTCGCGGTAATCCTAGATGAGCATTCATAAATGCGGCACGTTTGAAATACAATTGAGCATCATGTTCAAAAGTGAAACCGATCCCACCATGAATTTGGATATTCTCACCTGCCGCGTGGCTAAGAGCGCGTGAACAATAATACTTTGCCATTGATGCGACGTGTTCGAGATCATCTTCTAGTTCGTCGCTCGTAAAACCAGCGGGCTGGGACGCCAACCAAGCACCAAAGAGAGCAATCGACCTTGCGCTTTCTGTTTCGAGCAACATGTCAGCACATTTATGTTTGATGGACTGAAAGCTTCCAATGGCACGACCAAACTGAAAACGATCTTTGGCATACGCAACACTCATATCTAAAATAGCTTGCGTTGACCCGACCATTTCATTTGTTGCAGCCATGATTGCACGAGAACGAGCACGACCGTATCGCGTTTTGGTTTCTTCATCGGAAATTACTTGGGCAAATACGCCCGTCAATACAATTTTTGTTAATGGGATTGTTTGATCAAGCGAGGGAATAACACTGCGGATAACGCCATCTTGTTCAAGATCGACATAAACAAGATCTGCAGAATCACCCACGCCCACAAAGAAATACAAGTGCTTTGCATCCAATCCAAAGAGAACCTGCTCAAAAGTTGCCGAAAGAACCACTCCTCCACTTTCCATATCTACAACTAATTCCGTGCCAAAGTCTCTGGCCACTTCATCCGCATAAACAACAGTAGCGATTTCTTCGCCAGAAACTAACTGAGCTAAATGTTCACTTCTTTTGTCTTCAATCGCACATTCCATAACAGCAATCTGTGCACCAACATGCGTGCGTAGAGGTGTCGAAGCTAGAAAATAACCCAGTTGCTCTGCAACAACAGCCAACTCAACATCACCCGCGCCAAAACCGCCAAGGCTTTCTTCAATGATCAAAGATGCAAGGCCAAGTTCACCGCAGAGTGCATGATACAGATCAAGATCATATCCTCGCTCGGACACCATGGCATTGCGAACCCCATCACTTGTGCATCGCGATGTTAAGAAATCTCGTGTTGCGTCTTGAA
>CALMUU010000188.1 GCA_937872965.1 uncultured Actinomycetes bacterium | reverse complement strand
CCCCGATTTCTCGGGGCCATTTTTGTCTGGGTGGTTATTTGGTTAGTGGGTTGTTCCGTGATGCATCGTGTCATCGAGTAGATGGTACAGACCAAACAGTGCGGCTACACCAACAATGACATAGATCACACCGCTTCCCGTACCAGTACCAAAGATCTCTTCGACTGGGTTCGTGCCAAATAGTTGCACGATTCCCCAGTTAAGACCGCCAATAACCAATAGCAATGTTACAAATTTGTTTAACAAGTTTGTGTTCATTTCATCCTCCTTAAGTGGATACTTTGATTATCGACACAACACGTTCTTTTAGCAATGTATTCTTCGTAACTGGTTGCAAGAAACAGCAACAAAACTGTAGAAAAAGGTATATGGTAGAAACTTGAAATTGCAGAAAATATTACCGGTTGGAAACATTTGTTCTAGGGAAGATTGAGACTGCGACTTCTCACGTTAAGAACGTCGAGATCCACACCGGCTTCTCGCGTACCTAAACCAGGAAGAACGAGAGCAGGTTTATTTTTCCCTCGTCCCTTTTCTGGTTTGCCGACGACGGGTATATGTCGATCCGATCGTTTGGGTTCCTCAGGACCACATACAACGGGAAAAAATTCAACGCCTATATCTTCACCCAGTTTTTCAATTACCGCTGTAACCTCTTTTTGGAATCCTTTATTTTTCCACATAACCGCGGTGATATCGACAACAATCGTTGGCCTTCCCAAACGTTTAATAAAGTACAGATCAAGATCCATCTCGCGTTTAATCGTTTTAAAAGACTCGTACACTCTTTCAATTTGAGCATCCGTTAACGTAGCGTCCGATTTATCCATCTCCCTCATCATTGCTATATGCGTTTGAGGAGCTGGTATTTCCTGAAGAACAAAGTCATGGTAGTCGGCGATTATTTTGTTCGAAACTAATAAGCTCGTTTGATTAAGCTCATTCACGTCCCCGGCATGCGCTTTGCGAAAAGCTGCCTCATCGTCTCGAAAGTGCAAATCAATACCCACATATCCTTCGTCTGCTTTTTGAAGAAGTTCACGAACTGTCATCTGCTCAGGCTCACTCAAATAAATTTTATGCTGTGAAACTTTTGCGGCCACAGGTTGTGATAGATATACGTCAATCACAATAAAGAGTTTGGAACGTTTCGTTACTTCCCTCACGGTATAGGGAAAAGTCGTACTTTTTTTCAATCGAGACACAAAGACGACCGAACCCAACACCCCTTCAGGCATAGGAGTAAGAACCATAAATTCAGCATCATTACCGAGATGCACAGTTAGGGGGTGCTCTATTCCATCCATGAAGTAACCAGTTTACATTGAGTGCTTCAACTGCTCAAAATGCGTAGCGGCTAAGACTTACGAGTAGCGATTAGTTAGCCAAGGAGTAAGTAGTTCTCGCGTGCCGTTCTGAGATGACTTCAGTGCAGCGTCAAGCACTTCCATGTTTTTGAGCGCGTCAACGACTGTCGATGCCAAGGGAATAGTGTTCTTGCCCGCGCTAATCGCTTCGACAATTTCTTGTGCGTAATAAGTAAAGGAGTCCCAAAAGATAGATATTCCGCCCACTGCTTTGTATGCATCTTCTGCAGCTTGATTTAACAGAGGCTTCGAAGATTTACCATCGTGAAGTATTAACTTGTTCTCCAGGTCAAAGGTCATGTCGCCTAGTTCTCCGCGCACAACGACATCAAAAGACTCTCCCGTTTTCGCCGACGCAGTTGTCGACATATCTACAGTTGTTTGGGGAAAAGAAAGCATTGCACTAAAAAAGTCAGAGGCAAACGTTTCGCGTGGTTCTCCTTGCTCAGAGATACGCATGCGGTGAACCGGATCCATCGATGCCGCAACCGCAGTTACTTCCTCATTCAAGAGGTAACGTGCGAGGTCAACCAAGTGAACTCCTAGAGCAAGACGACGACCTCCACCCTTTTCTACATCAAACGACCATATCCAAGGAAGATCAAGGTCGGACCAGTAGGAATAACACTGCGACATCGTGATGTGATACACGCGACCAATCTTTCCTGCTTGAATAACTTCTCGCATTTTGTGGAAATAGGGATTGAAGCGCAGCTGATGACCGACAACAACAAGTCGATCGGCAACACTCATGCAGTCTGCGATTTGCTTCGTATCGGGGACATTATCACCCACTGGTTTTTCGAGGTACACATGCTTATTGGTTTTCAAAGCAGCCGTCATATGTTCAACGTGAAATTCGTTCGGCGTTGTTACACAGATCAGATCAACATCATCTGATTCGCATAACTGCATGTAGTCATCTGTGATCATGCGAACGTCGAGATCACCGACATACTCACGTGTACGCTCAACAGAACTTCC
>CALMUU010000187.1 GCA_937872965.1 uncultured Actinomycetes bacterium | reverse complement strand
CTTTTCCAAGATCAGACCCTAACTACTAGCCCCAGCAGTTCGTTCAGTTGTCTCCCGATTAGATAGCCTGTACGGTGTGACATCTTCCCAATCGCAACGGCCTGATCTCCATGGTTTCCCACTTGTTTTGCTCTTAGGAGAGCGTAAGGTGGTTGTGATCGGAGCGGGCAAGATTGCATCTCGTAAAATCGATGGACTTATCGCGGGAGGAGCAAAGAACATCACTGTGATTGCGCCCGAAGCCACCGAGCATGTTCAACAACTTGCACGAACGAATGCGCTTGATTGGCACCAACGAGAATTCCAAGAGAATGATATAGAAGATGCATTTTTTGTGATGACAGCGACAGAAAATGCTGCGGTGAACCGGGCAGTTTTCCTGGCTGGTGAAGCACGTAATATTTTTGTTAACAGTGCCGATGATCCTGTGAACTGTTCATCTATTTTGATGTCCACCGTGCGGCAAGGTGATGTAACGATTGCAATTTCGACTGCAGGTAAATCTCCTGCGTTTGCAAAGTGGATTCGGAAATACCTTCAAGGACGCCTTGGTCCAGAGTACGGAATTCTTATTAGTCTTGTGAACGATGAACGTGAGCGAATTCGTTCGCTAGGTTTTTCGAGCGAGGACATTAACTGGGATCCAGCATTTGATTTTTCTGTTGTCCAGATGGTGCGTGACGACAAACTTGAAGAAGTGCGTGAATTCATTGCGCAATTTGTGAGAGAAGAAATAAAAGCAACTGAAGCTTCTTCTGCCACTCTTGTGGCAACGGATCAATAGTTTGAGTCGCATGGCTCTTCGTATTGCATCACGTAGTTCTGCACTTGCGTTGTGGCAAGCAAACACTGTGGGCGCCATGCTCGGTTGTGAATATGAGATTATTGAGGTCGCCACAACCGGCGATACCCACACAGAAATGAGTATTTCTGAACTCGGGAGCATTGGTGCGTTTGCGAAAGAAATTCAAATTGCAGTACTCAACGGCGAAGCTGATATTGCTGTCCATAGCGCGAAGGATCTTCCCTCCCAAACTCCCGAAGGACTCGAACTCGTTTGTGTTCCTCTTCGAGGGGATGTGCGCGATGTGCTCATTGGATCAATGCTTGATGATTTACCTTATGGTGCAGTTGTGGGTACAGGAGCACAGCGCCGACGTGCGCAACTCGCTGCCCTTCGTCCCGATCTTCAATTCAAAGAACTGAGAGGGAACATCGACACTCGTCTTGATAAGGCCTCTGATTTCGACGCAATAGTTCTTAGCGCAGCTGCTTTGCAGCGCTTGGGACGAGAAGCTCGAATAACTGAAATTTTGCCCTTACATGTCATGCTTCCTCAAGTGGGACAAGGGGCATTGGCTGTTGAAACGCGATCTGATGATGAAGCCATGAAAGAGTTGTTAAGTGCTATCAATAATTCCGACGCGTATCGATGTGTTATCGCAGAACGGTCATTTCTTGAGACGTTGGGAGGCGGTTGTTCAATTCCGTGTGGTGCATTCGCAACCCCGATTGATTCGAAAATAGTATGGTTACGTGCCCTTTTATCAGAACCCCGTGGACGCCAGATTGCTCGTGTGGAACAACAAGGAGACGACCCTGTTGCCCTCGGTCGTGATGTTGCGCGTGAGATTTTAGATAATAAGGGTGGCGCAGAGATTATGGAAATGGTGTCGTAGATGACTGTTTATTTAGTTGGGGCTGGCCCCGGTGATCCTGGTCTGATTACTGTTCGTGGAGCGGACTTGCTTCGTAGCGCTGATGCGGTTGTATACGATCGACTTGCCAATTCGCAATTGTTGGACCATGTTCCATCGGGTGCGATTCGTGTTTCTGCTGGTAAAGGTCCGGGATCAGTTGATCTTACCCAGGATGAGATTAATGCGAAGTTAGTCGAACTAGGTCAGAGTCATCAGTGCGTTGTTCGTCTTAAAGGGGGAGACCCTTTTGTGTTTGGACGCGGAGGAGAAGAAGCTCAGTATCTCATCGATCACGGCATTGATTTCGAAGTAGTACCCGGGATTACGTCTGCGATTTCCGCCGCGGCATATGCGGGTATCCCCGTGACTCAAAGAGGGGTTGCAACTAATTTTACTGTGGTAACTGGTCATGAGGATCCGACCAAGGATTCTGAACAAGTGAAATGGGCCGACCTTGCAAAAATTGAAGGCACGATTGTTGTACTTATGGGAGTAGGAAATCGAGGAGCTATAGCGGAAGCCTTGATCGCAGGCGGCAAAAAACCTAATACCTCGGTCGCGATTGTACGAAACGGAACTCTTCCTGTTCAAGAAAGCGTACGCACAACATTGGCTGAGCTCGGTGCTGTCGAGGCGAAATCGCCAAGCGTCATGGTGATTGGTGATGTAGCCGCGATGGACCTTTCATGGTTCGAAAACAAAAAGTTATTCGGCACGCGAGTAGTCGTCACGCGCGCGCGTGAACAACAAAGCCAGATTACTTCCTTGTTAGTTGATCTTGGAGCAGAGGTGATTGAGGCACCGACAATTGAGATCGACTCAATTGACTTCGTAATTCCTGATCTCACCGATGTGTCGTATGTAATTTTTACATCTGCTAACGGTGTTCATATCACGATGAAGCGTTTAATGGAAGAAAGCATTGACGCGCGATACTTTGCACATTCTTCGATTGCAGCAATGGGGAGTGCAACTGCAGATGCTCTCAAAACTTACGGCCTGATAGCCGACATTGTTCCGGGTCGTTTTATAGCCGAAGATCTGGTCGAACTCTTTCCCGTTTCCAGTGGGGTTGAGAAAGTTGTCTGTTTTAAAGCAACCGATGTGCGAGATGTTATTGAGAAAGAGCTAACTGCCAAACGATACAGCGTTGAAAATGTAGATGTGTATAAAACGCGTATTGCGGAGGTATCACAAGCAACCATTGAGGAAGTTCGCCATGCTGACGTTATTACGTTTGCGAGTTCATCGACCGTTACCAATGCATTGCAGCTTTTTGGTCACGATGTGATTTCTTCCATTCCCGTTAAAGTCTCGATTGGTCCGATTACGTCGGCAACAATGAAAGAAAATAATTTGGAAGTGACCCGAGAAGCAGATCCTCATACTATTGAGGGCATTGTCGACGCTGTTGTGAAAGTTACAAACGGCACATGAATCAGTATTTTGATGAAAGCCCGGATGTTCCATCAGACCCTAAGACAGTTTTATTTACGTTTAAGGAAATCGATTATGTTTTTGAAACCGATCGCGGCGTGTTTTCTTACGAGAGAATCGACAAAGCAACGCGCATTCTCCTCGATGTTTTTTCGGAAAAATATTATGGTGATCAGCCCGAAATGATTATTGATGTGGGTTGCGGATATGGCCCGATCACCTGCGTTGTGGCAGATCAATTTCCGCAAGCTCACATTATTGGCGTGGAAACAAATCAGCGAGCGCGAGATTTGGCTATCAAGAATTGTCGAAAGAATATCGGCGGTGATCGTATACGTATTATGTCGCCAGCGGAAGTGGACGACACCATCATGGTTGACCTGATCGTGTCGAACCCACCGATTCGCATCGGAAAAGACGCGCTTTATGAATTGTTGCGCGGGTGGTCTACGCGCCTCAATGAAGGCGGACAGATGTGGATCGTGATGGCAAAGAATCTTGGTTCAGATTCCACAGCAGCTTATTTGGAATCAGAATGCGGTCTCGCAGTTCATCGCGTCGCGTCGAAAAAAGGTTTTCGTGTCTTGCGCTGTGTGAAGTAAGAATTTTATCGATCAGGCAATACAGCTATGCCGGGATTCTGCGGAGGTGGAACCAGGTCTATTACTTTATTGTTATCATCTTTTGTGAGGAGAAGCTCTTTTCCTTCCACAAGAATTCTTCCGGTTATGGTCTTGCCCTTAAGAGTGCTGATGAGTTCAGTGTGCCTGCGCGAAAGATGAACATCGCCTGTGATTTCTTCTACAGCTCCCCAATCGTTAACGATCGAATCTTCCAAATGAGCTGAATTGATCTTTTTAAGGTAATGTCCAAGACTGGTGATCTTGCTTGATTGTGTTGGATCGGTGAGAGAAGGCGCAATAGTAAGTGTTCCCCCAACTTCGAACAGATTATTCAAGCTCGTCATGTTTGTCCCGTGAATGGAAACGTTTCCTGCAACGTAGGCAAGACCACCAAGACTCGTGAGAGGAGAATCGTTGACTGTAAAATCGCCTGTAATAATACGAAGAAAGGTGGGGAGGCGTTTAAATTCCGGTCGATAGGTGAGATCTCCAACAAGAACGCGAGTGGAATGAGGACGAATATCATCTATTCCGACTGCTACTTCGCTGTATTTGCAACCAGCTTCTGCAGACCATCGATGTTTAATCGCTAAAGTATGGATGGCATCTATTGCTCGTTTTGCGATATTTTTTTGCTGACGATAAGGCATTGGTACATTTTCCTGTCGTTTTGGTGAATAACCATTATACGCTTATTGTCCCATTAATGTAAACAAGAGGCATTTGATATAGTTGGGTCACTAATGATATCGGAACTTTTGCTCAAAATACACATAAACGCGTAGCCTTATACGTATGGCATTTCCTACACATCGACCACGACGCCTTCGCCGCACGCCCGCGATTCGAAAACTTGTTGCCGAAACAACGGTTACTCCGCACGATCTCATCGCACCTTTGTTTATCAAAGAAGGAATTACGGATGCTCAACCCATTGCTTCGATGCCCGGTGTAGCGCAACACACATTGGCAACATTACGGAAAGAAGTCAACGATCTTGTCAATGTTGGCGTAACCAGCGTAATCCTTTTCGGTATTCCGGCACGCAAAGACGCAAGAGGTTCAGGTGGAGACGATCCGCAAGGAATAGTTCAACTCGCTATTGCGGAATTAAAAAATGATCATGGCGACAACCTTGTTGTGATTACCGATGACTGCATGGATGAATATACTGATCACGGCCATTGCGGAATAGTTCGCGACAATGGAACGGTTGACAATGATGCAACTCTTGAACGCTATGCATCCATTGCGCTTGCGCAAGCAAGTGCGGGTGCTGACATCATTGCGCCCAGCGGAATGATGGATGGTCAAGTCGGCGCAATCCGACACGCACTCGACCAAAATGGTTTTACTGATATTCCTATCATGGCGTATTCAGCTAAGTATGCGTCTGCGGAATATGGCCCGTTTCGTGATGCTGCTGAGTGCGCGCCAAGTTACGGAGACCGTCGCAGCTACCAGATGGATCCCAAAAATGCTCGCGAAGCTTTGCTGGAAGTAGAACTTGATGTTTGTGAAGGTGCAGACATCGTCATGGTCAAACCTGCACTCGCATATTTAGATATCATCAAATCCATTCATGACATGTTTCCTCAACCCATTGCTGCATATCACGTCAGTGGTGAATACGCGATGCTCAAAGCTGCGGCGGCGAATGGATGGATTGATGGAGACGCAGTGGCGCTCGAACACCTCACGGCGATGAAACGTGCCGGTGCAGATCT
>CALMUU010000186.1 GCA_937872965.1 uncultured Actinomycetes bacterium | reverse complement strand
AGCGGGATCGAACCCCCGGGTTCGACATACACCCGTCACAAAGCAAACGACCGCCGGATGTACCAACGGTCGTTACATAGTGGGGTGGCTGAGGGGGATCGAACCCCCGACCTCCAGTACCACAAACTGGCGCTCTAACCAACTGAGCTACAACCACCATGAGGGGATTAACTCTATCGCTTTTCGTTGAATGCCCTCGAACCCTTCGCGGACCACAACTACTCGTCATCCAGAGGGCATTAGCCCGAAGGATCCCCGCGCAGCGGAAAAACTCGTACACCGCTGCGCGGAGATCCCTCGAGAACCTTCGCAAGCTCAGGACTCCCTTCGGTCGGCTCTTTCGGAATGACACAGGAGCGACTGCGAGTCGTGTCGGGCTCTGCCCGCGCTTCGACTGATAATCACAGGGAGCGAGGGACGAGCGACCGCGAGCAATGTCTGGCTCTGCCAGCATTGCGACAAACAAGCCAGCATCACAGGAAGCGAAAGATGAGCGACCGCGAGAAGCATCCGGCTCTGCCGGTGCTTCGACTGATAGAGCTGCGCGCCCGGGTGGACTCGAACCACCGGCCTACAGATTAGAAGTCTGTTGCTCTATCCAGCTGAGCTACGGGCGCACGAACGCACAATTCTAACATCCTGATGTTTCTTGGATGGTCCTTAGCTATGCGTTCATAACTACTCGTCCACGCATGCGGCGCACCTTAGGTTAATGTCGCTACAAGTTCACCTAAGACATGACTGGGCTCTACCGCCCGTACTACTTCGTGCTTCACAAGTGGAACGGGCACACTATCGGGGTTATCCGTAACTTCGGGAATGGATGGCGGTCGATGTGCAAGCGTATATGCTCGACGAAAAGATCCATCGGGCTGGATATAGAACTCAATAACTTCACGAGTGATAGTCGCTGTGTTAAGGATGTCACACAGAGGCAAAACTGCATTCATCAATAGCTCACTATGGACATTTCCATACTGATTAATAAGATATTCAACGAATCCATCGTAACGGTTTTTCAAAAAGGGATGTTTGTCTTCGATTTGCGTTCTTGCTTCTTGGGTAAGAACAAGGGCGCTGCTTGCTTCCAATGCGTTAATGCAGACATCGTCGTATTGAGAAAGAACAATCCGCGTTGCTTCTTTATCTGTGGATACGTTTTTTTCTGCTGTGATAGTTGCGCCACGATAATCAACTGCGCGAAAAGCTCCTCCTGCAATGTGGATCCGTCCGAGCGATGCTTCATCAAGAACAAGACGAGAAATATTGGTTAACGGGCCCGTTGTTATTGTGTCATCAGGTCGGGCAGCATCAATTGAAAGCGCTGAGACATTTTCTCCCAAGAACACAGGAACATTTTCTGCCTGTGCATATTCAAGTACTGCGTATGCTTCATCGAGACGGCGCTGTTGTTGAGTGTCAGAAATACTTACGCCCACTACTTCGATTCGAGGATGCTTCAGAGCACAAAGGAGTGCGGTTGAAGCAGACGGGTCTGTACCAATATTCGTGTCGAACCACACGCGTTTGATGGATTGGTTCGTACTCACTGATTTAGTTTACGCATGAGGTAAAGCAATTCACACAATGTCGACAAGGGCATCGGGCAGAGTTTCGTGATGGAAAGTAAAACCGTTATCGAGCAAGGCCTGAGGGATAACACGTTGTGAACCTAACAAGAGTGCTTCGACCAGCTCTGAACCATAACGAAGTTTTAAGGGGAGCAATGGAGTTGGTAACAACGTAGGGCGAGACAATCGCTTACCTAAGTCGAGTGTGAACTCTTTGTTCGTCACGGGGTTCGGTGCGGTGAGATTAAAAGCACCGGTAAGTTGCTTATCGAGGATAAACGTGATCGCGCGTATGTGATCTTCCAAGGAAATCCAACTCATGTATTGGTTTCCGTTACCGATTCTTCCCCCAATACCCAACTTGAAAGGGGTAAGCATTTTTGCAAGCGTTCCCCCACTTTTATCGAGAACGATTCCGGTACGAATAACGGCAGTTGGGATCCCTGCATCTTGGGCTTTGAGAGCTTGTTCTTCCCATTGAACGCACACATCTGCAAGGAATGTGTCGCCGGGTGATGATGTCTCATCGAGTTCTGTATCGCCACGTGACCCGTAATAACCAATGGCTGACCCGGAAATAAAAATCGACGGTTTATGTTCAAGCTGCGAAAGCGCGTCTACGAGCAGAGCGGTGCCTTGTGTGCGGGATTCAAGGATTCGACGTTTTTGCTGTTCCGACCATTTCTTGTCTGCGATGCCTTCTCCTGCGAGATGTACCACGGCATCGATGTGCGCTGAATCGAGTGCAGCTGCATCAATCGTTTGGTGCTCAGGATCCCAAAGAATATGTAGCTGGTCTACTGGCGTCCTCACAATTGGAATGATCTCATGCCCTTGATCTTTGAGCTGTGCGACGAGCTCCGAACCGATAAAACCATGTGAGCCTGTAATTGCAACCTTCATGGACGTATCCTACCTCGTTCTGCACGTGAAGAAGTCCCGGTGTATCCCGATTCTCAATTTTCCTCTTTCACCTATAGAATTATTGTTAGTGACACACATGGATGATACGGACACACGAAGCGCAAGCTTGGTAGTTCGAGGGAACGGGCATAAAGGTTTTGACGATGATAAAGGTTTGCGCACTGCCCGTGGCGAAAGAATTCCTCTAATAGAAACGTATAAATCCATTGAGCCTCACACGCTTTTTGTCCCGGGTACACTTGATTATGAAGAGCTTCAAAACAACCACTTCCTTCTCGACAGACACCTACTGCATCAAAGTGGTCTCCTCGAAAGACTCAAAGGGATAACTAATATATTTTCACCTCAAATAGAAGGAGTCACTTCTCGTTATACACACTCTGTGCAAGTCGCAAACTTAGCAGCAGTGGCAGCACGAGGTTTGAGGATGAATCCCGTACTCGCCGAGACTATTGGCCTTGGACATGACTGTGCCCATGGTCCAGGAGGACATATTTTTGAAGATACCATGTTGGCTATTTTTGGAAATCAATACAATCATGGTTACCTTGGCAACAAATTGCTACAGCATTTCTCTAAAGATTTTCACAAAGAAGTACTGGACGGAATCAAAAATCAT
Source organism: uncultured Actinomycetes bacterium (assembly GCA_937872965.1). Classification (GTDB taxonomy): domain Bacteria; phylum Actinomycetota; class Acidimicrobiia; order IMCC26256; family JAGPDB01; genus JAGPDB01. The sequence goes on along the minus strand of CALMUU010000186.1, from coordinate 699 downwards.
TCCTGGAAATGTGAAACACCCATGACAGCTGAGGGTGAGATCGTCGCGTGGGCCGATAGGATTGCATATATCATTTCAGATTTTCTTGATGGTTGTACTCTTGGGATTGTAAGCCCTCAAGATCTTCTCGACGATCAAACGATCGATCGCGAGATTGCTCGCCTCATCGGTACCGATCCGGAATCGCTTCGTGAATTTTTTATAGATCGACTCATACAAGATTCACGGTCTGCAGGTTATGTTGCTATGAACGCACGCATCGCCAGAAGTCTTATGGGATTGCGAGATTTTAACACCACAAGAATTATCGGTTCACAACATCGGGTGGACCACGATGACCTCTTCCATCGCGCAATCGCGGAAGTCGTCCATGAGCTAACGTGCAAGAAATTTGCTCCTCCCAATACGCATAAATTGACGGCACCGTTTCCTCGAGTCATTGAACTTCTTCTCCGTCATGACGACGCAAGTTTTCTAGAATATCACCGAGCGCTCTTAGGGGATCACGCTATTTCTCGAACTCTGTAGTGCTTCAAGTATTGGTTCGATAGACTGCAGTATTAAATTAGTGAATCGAATGTGCTAGTTTTTTTCGTTGCCGCAAACCAACAATTTGCGACTCACAATGCGCCTCTAGCTCAATTGGCAGAGCAACAGACTCTTAATCTGCAGGTTCCGGGTTCAAGTCCCGGGGGGCGT
>CALMUU010000185.1 GCA_937872965.1 uncultured Actinomycetes bacterium | reverse complement strand
TGCAAGATCACCCGCCAGCGATTCTGCTTCGGAATGCGTGGGCGTAAGGACAACTGTTGTGGCATCGCTTTTTAGTTGAGAAGCGATTGCAGCACACAAAGCTCGTGAACGTGTGGGTACCACCAAAGTGTCACCAAAACTGGTTCGTAAAATGTCGCTGTGCGAAGATGAGCATAGCTCCGCCACAACTTTGGCAAAGGGCGCCACATTAGTTTCGCTCACTGCTGACAAGAATACCGGTTCCGATTGTGCTCTTTGTCATCCTGTGCAGACCTTGTCATCCAGAGGGCTTCAGCCCGAAGGATCTCCGCGCAGCGGAATCTCGTACACCCGCTGCGCGGAGATTCCTCGCAGGCTCGGAATGACGTGATCCGATAAAGGTCGATCTTAGGAAGTGTGGAAAACCCGCATCGCCGCATCAACAGATTCAGTAATCATCATTTCCACTGCATCGGCTGCTCGCTCACATGCGCCGTCAACAATTTCAAGTTCTTTTTTCGACATGGGTTTCAAGACATGGCTCGCTCCACCGCTTTTATGTGTGGGTTTATCAACACCAATGCGTACACGAATAAAATCCTGAGTCTTGAGATGTTGCTTAATGGAACGCAAACCGTTATGACCTGCAAGTCCACCGCCAACTTTGAGTCGCACGGATCCAAATTCAAGATCCAGCTCGTCATGGACAACAATTATTCTGTCGGCATCCACTTTGTAGCGACGTACGATTTCACCTACAGCGATACCTGAATCATTCATATAGGTAGTGGGTTGGGCCAGTAAAACTTTATGGCCCCCTATTGTTATCGTCGCAGCGATCGAAGCGGGAGTTTCTTTTGACAAGGATGCACCGAAACGAGAACACAAAATATCGACAACTGTAAACCCAACATTGTGACGAGTACGCTCGTACTCTTTGCCAGGGTTACCCAGGCCTATAACAAGAAATTCCACAGTTCCTTAGACTAATAGGGCTTTAGGGTCTGATCTTGCAAATACGAAAAAGCAGAGAATAGCAAAAGCGACTTCACCTGCGATTTGCAAGGTCGGACCCTCCCCCAGAGCAACTATCTTGCAGCAGTTCGTTCAGTTGTTTCGAGTTTGAAAGGTTTACTCTTTAGCGTCAGCAGCAGCATCGCCAGCGGCTGCAGTTGCAGCACCTTCAGCCGTTGCGGCTGCTTCCGCGGCCTCAGCTGCTTCGGCTGCTTCTTCTTCTTCGGTCTTTCCACGAGGAACGGAGATAACAGCAAGAACTGTTTCAGGATCAATGTCTGTAGTGACACCAGGAGGCAATTCGATTTCGCTCATGTGCAAGCTGGCGCTGAGCGTAAGTGCGGATACATCATGTGTAAGAGAAACAGGAATGTCAGCAGGCTTTGCCTTGACAGTGATGTTGAACGAGATTTGCTCGAGACGGCCACCGTCTTTAACACCTTCCGCTTCACCTACGAGGTGGAGAGGCACTTCAGCCTCAACTGCTTCATTCACATTCACACGAATGAAGTCAACATGAATAATGATAGGACGCACAGGGTGACGACGAATTTGTCGCGCAAGGGCTGTATCTTTTTTTCCATCAATATCGAGTTCGATCAGAGTGTTTGCTCCCGATTCGCTTGCCAAGATTCGACTGAATTCATGAGCATTTACAGAAACCGAAAGTGTATCGTCACCGTGACCATACACAACAGCTGGCACTAGACCCGCACGACGATCGCGACGTGCGTGCGATGAACCAATCTTGGTTCGTACATTTGCTTTAAGAGTAGTCGCAGCCATTTTTTACCTTTGTTCATTTATTGTTGTCACAACACATCAAAACTTGTGACAATCCAGTACTTGTGAGCCCTCTATTCTGCTCTATATGCGGCATTGATCGCCAGTCGAACCTCAAAACATCGTGGCCATAGCCAAGGTGCGGTCCAAATTTTTCCCCGGACGACACGCTTGTGGATCTGTCTCCGAGACCCACGCACGGGAATGCATTTCTTCATCACCTCTAAATGCAATAACTTCACCCGGTTCAGCACGGGCACGTGGATGATTGAATCTGATCGCAAGACCAGCCTCGCCGGGAAACTGAATACGAGTACAGCCAGGAAATTCATCTCTATGAAAATACGGGATAGCGTTATCGTAATCAGGTTCATGAGACAACTGAATACCAGCAACTGTTTTCCCATTTGCAATGGGCGTCCAACCTTCATCTCTTTCAAGCTCAGCTTCGTGCGATGTGACAGCGGCACAAAGTTTTTCAACATCATTTACAGCATCAAGAAGCGCAGAAAGAACATCCACACCAACCGGAGCTATGGCCGTCTCCATTGCCGGAAGATTCTTCTCTTGAAGGACTCTTCGCAGTAACGAACCCAGAGCTGTATTCCCGCGATTGCTGTAAACGTCATTACCTGTTCCATATGCGACAAGAACATGTACAAGAGTTGCATGTATATAGAAGCCAGGGAAACTGTATGTTATCTGTGGATCTTTGGGTTGATAATGGGGAGGCGCTTCCACCAAGCTTTTGAAAACGTTTACGATCGGTGGAGTTTTTGCAATAAGTGGAGCGAAGTTCAAAGTGGGGCCACTGAACAATCGAATATTCGGTCCAACTTCACGTGCTCTTTGAATGTGGTCGCCTACCGGAGCGGCTGCGTATTGTATCGATCCTCGCATGTCTGTTCTCTCCGGAAAGCTAGAACAACCATAATAGACTTTCGTCCGTTTTAAGACAAATACCGCCATTCTTCGTTACTAATATTGAGTGGTTATTGAAGTTGAGATCCTTCGGCTAAAGCCTCAGGACGACTGCGTCGGTTATTGGTAGTTTTCTCCGTGGAACATCTCTGAGACGCTGGCATCTTCAAAGACGTGGTCGAGGGCTTTAGCAATAATTGGAGCAATGGAAAGAACAGTAATGTTGTCGATCTTTTGTGAATCAGTGAGTGGAATTGTATTTGTGATCACACACTCTTTGATGGGTGCAGCACCAATGCGTTCGATCGCCGGACCAGAAAGCACGCCATGCGTCGCTGCTAAATAAACATCGGTTGCGCCACGCTCTTTCAAAAGTTCAGCCGCCGTACACATTGTTCCTGCGGTATCGATCATGTCATCCACCAAAATACAGGTACGACCCTTTACTTCACCGACAACTTCTTCAGCCACACTTTCGTTAAATGTTCCTTTGGGTCGACGCTTATCAATAAATGCGAGTTCGGTATCGATGCTCATTGCTTCGAGAATATTTGCAAACTTGCGGGCACGCTTTCCTCCACCAGCGTCAGGTGAAACAACAGTGACATCACCTTTAATTTTTTCGCCAAGGTATTCCGCTAAAAGAGGAACAGCTGTTAAGTGATCAACAGGACAATCAAAGAAACCTTGGATCTGACCCGTGTGTAAATCAACAGTAACCACGCGGTCGACCCCTGCAACAGTCAACATGTCAGCAATGAGTTTTGCTGTAATTGCTTCGCGCCCCTGGGCTTTGCGGTCTTGGCGAGCATATCCATAAAAAGGAACAACCGCTGTAATGCGCTTTGCTGATGCACGTTTAGCTGCATCGATCATAATCATTTGCTGCATTATGCGATCGTTAATGGGTTCACAGTGCGATTGAATAATAAAGACGTCAGCACCACGAATGGAATCTCCGTAACGCACATAAAGTTCACCATTAGAAAAAGTTGAGAGAGACATGTCGCCAAGTGTTACCTTGAGTTCATCGGCAATTTCTTGTGCAAGTTCGTCGTTACCGCTACCCGTCACCAGCATGAAGCGTTTCTTGCTAATCAATTCCATCGATGCCAT
>CALMUU010000184.1 GCA_937872965.1 uncultured Actinomycetes bacterium | reverse complement strand
AAATGATTACAAAAATTGATATCACAGGAATCCGTTACGAAGTAAGTGATGAACTTAAAAAATACCTTACAAAAAAGATATCAAAGCTAGATCGTTTTGTGCCCCGGCAAGCTCGCAAGACTATAAGTGCCTCAGTTAATCTCGAAGAACGAAAGACGAAAACCGACCGCAATCAATGCGAGGTTATACTGCACCTCCCGGACCGCCAAATAACGGCCAAAGAAGCAACAATTAATATGTTTGCTGCTGTAGATATTGTCGAGACTAAGTTGAAGACCCAGCTTAAAAAATACAAGGCCACGCACGGTGGTGACAAGCAAGATCATCACGGCGTTCTCCGCCGCTTCTTCCGTAACCAGCGTAACGACTAGCATATCTGATATTCTGTCATCATTACCTATTTGTTCTGTCATGATGACGGGTCTCGAACGGTTAGACTGGACTTTCTGTGGTGCGTAAAGAATTTTTCGTGGTTTCAGGATCCATGTATATATGTGTTTAAGTATTTCTGCAAATTTTGTACAGCAAGGGGAGTGGACTATTGACAATACCCGATTAGTGTCCTATAATGTCATATAGTATCAGCTAAATACTGATCGTACCTTACATGATATATGTTGTAGAGCTAAGCTAGAGCGCCTTTAGAGTTATCGACCATCCGGTGCCGAAACTCGTGAATTGGCTTTATTCTATAACTACATTACATCTGTTATTAAGTGAGACAAGCACTGCTTGACCGATATTTATTAGTGCTCAGCAACTTCAAACGCCTCATTCGTAATAAGATAGTATTGAAAAATATACAAATATATCATATAATATGGCAACACGTAAAATATGCGTGTGTTATGGTAATTCCACATCTGTTTTTATTTGTTTATCTAAAAAATAGCTGTGGGAGGATCAAATCCAACCAGACTGAGGAGTCGGCGTGCAACGTCAGTTGTTTGCTATACCTCGCAGTGGTGCGTCATAACCAAGTACCTCAACATACCTATTAGAGAAAGGCGGTGTGGGGCGTGTTCGAATCGGAGACGTTCTATCTGCTGATCGCTGGTTGCGGTTTGGCTTTCTTGCTGATCAGCCTTCTCCTCGGAGAGGTGTTGGATTTTGCGGAAGACCTTGACTTCGACTTCGAGAGCGAACCCTCGTGGTTCAACCTCAAGGCGATCGCTGCGGGTGCTATTGGTTTCGGCGTCTTCGGGTACTTGTCCGTTCGGGCAGGTATTCCGGTGTTGTTCACCCTGGCACTTGCGATCGTGGGTTTCTTCGTGTTGTTGTTTGCGAGCCTCTTCTTGGTGTTGCGACCGTTGTTTCGACAGCAGTCCAACTCACAGCTGGGGAGGAGTTCGTACATCGGCCTCATGGGGACTATCACGCTGGCTGTCCAAGCGGACGGTTGGGGTGAGGTGCAATTCGCGAACACCAACGGCTCGCTTGTTACAGAGCGTGCTATTGCGCACGATGGTGCAGAGATTTCGACCGGAACATCGGTTGTGATCACTGATGTTGGCGAGACCAACGTCACTGTTGTGGTCGTGGAGTTCTAACAACCACCAACCAGAAAGGGGGGATGAGAACTCATGTTCGATTCCCTTTTGTCCAGCACGGCGCTGATCTTCATCGTCGTGGCCATCGTCTTCGTGTTGATCGGCATGATCTACGCGAAGAACTACATCAAGGTGCCACCCAACCAGGTGGCGGTTTTCACGGGCCGTGGCAAGCAGAAGATCGTTCGAGGCGGGGCTCGGTTTCGTGTTCCCGTGGTCGAACGAGTCGACATCATGGAGCTGGAGCCGTTCAACGTTCAGGTCCAGGTGGCAAACATCATCTCGAGAGATGGTGTTCCGGTCAACGTCGAAGGAGTCGGGCTTATCAAGTTCGGCTCCACTGACGAGGCCATCGCAACTGCCGTGGAGCGGTTCTTGACCTCCAACCGGCAAGAGCTTCACAACCAGGTGCAAGAGATCCTGGGCGGAAACATGCGAGGCATCGTCTCGCAGATGACCGTCGAAGAGCTCAACAACAACCGTGAGGAATTCCGTCGTCGCGTCCTCGAAGAGGCTGGTACGGATTTCCAGAAGATCGGGATGGAACTGGACGTCTTGACGATCCAGAACATCTCGGACAACAACGGCTACCTGGAGTCGCTCGGTCGCAAGCGGATCGCCGAAGTGCGGCGTGATGCGGAGATTGGTGAGGCCAACGCACAGCGTGATGCGAAGATCGCT
>CALMUU010000183.1 GCA_937872965.1 uncultured Actinomycetes bacterium | reverse complement strand
GCATGTACGCAGCTGTTTCAATTGCTTGACAATCGTCGCGGTCAACATCGAGCCGATCTGCAACAGCCAAGGCAATTTGCGCAACACGGTCTGCGTGTCCCCACGCGACGATGCCTCCTAGTTCAGGAGCTGCACTGAGCGCACGAATTGTTTGCTTGTAAGTGTGCAACGCCAAGTAATAGCGAGAGAACGCGAACCATGCAACAAGTAATGGTATTGCGCAGGTAATCAATGCGCTTACGCCCAAACCATTGCCACCGACTTCAGGAGACGTGAGGCCAACAACATCTTCGGTGCCTGCATATCCCACGCCAATCAGCACTCCACCTGCGATAACGGAGGCATGCGCCGCGGCTGCAAAGAAGCCGTAAGTGCGGGGCAATTCTTGGACGGGAGCTATCAGCTCATGAACACAGATCATTGCAATGATTGCGATAATGATTACTCCGTAGAGGAATTGCGAGGAAGCATCAGCGTAGCGAAAAAGCACATGGGCAAGACTTAATCCCACAAAGTACGCTGCAGTTCGGGCAACAAAAATCCGCAGCCGCGCCGTCAGAGTGATTCCGGAATAGCACAGTGTTGAAAGAACGATAGCTGCACCCATTACTGCGCTCACATGAACCCACGAAAAATGTCCTTCATTCGTCGTCGTGCGCGCCAATGCCATAATTGCCGCGAAGCTAATGGGCACTGAAGGCCGCCGAATAAGTTTGAGTTCAAGATTTTCACCAACAACCAGGGCTGCTGTGAAGAGTATCAGTATTCCAAGCCATTGAAAATGATCTGAGCGATAAGCGAAAATTCCACAAGCGAGAAGAAAAACAGAAATGAGAGTTGTACGCCACACACGCGATTCGATGTTGCTATGCCACACATTTTCGACATTTTTCTGCATATCGTTTACATCATTCATCGTTACCCCGCCTGTCGATCAGTTGGGGTTGAAGAATTGTGCGCGTCGACTCCGGCGTCGGGGTTTACGACACTACGTACAACTGAACGCTTCATTGCATTTACATCTTCTTTGTCATCCTGAGCTTGTCGAAGGATCTCAGCTTCTTCAAGATCTCCAAGCCCTGCTGATCCAATGCCGGAGATGGGTGCATCGGCATGGACAATATTGGTTTCGTAACCATCGCCATAATGTTCGTCTCGTGATTCGATGGCACGAATGAGTGCTTCAACAACTTTGGGGTGAAATTGTTTGCCACCTTTTTTGTTGAGCTCTTCGAATGCGGTTTCCATCGAGAGCGCTTTCCGATATGAACGTGAAGATGTCATTGCGTCGAAAGCATCGCAGGCTGAGACAATGAAAGGTTCGAGCTTGCGCGTTTTTTTGCCATCCATAGTGTTGTGATCTCCACCAGCCACATAAGCAATGGGTGATAAGAAGTCGATATTTTTAAGAATTTCGATGGTTACATATTCGTGGCGCTGAATGACTTTGAACTCTTCTTCGGTGAGCTTACCGGGTTTATTCAGAAGAGTGGACGGAACAATTAGTTTGCCAACATCGTGTAAGAGAGCTGCTTGACGGAGGCGTTCGAGACGCTTGGGCCCGTATCCGAATTCTTCACCTATATATTTTGCGAATTTAGCTACTCGCTCCACATGACCGGCAGTGTATTTATCTTTTGCTTCGAGAGTGCGCGTAAGAGTTTTAAGTGTTGATTTCTGTGTTTCCGACATTCGCGCATAGCTTGCCGCGAGTTCTCGACCAAAGAATAAAGGAACTACGAACATAACGAGCATCATGGAACCAAAGTCGAAATAAAACTTGCCCAGTAAACCGGAAAATACAGCAAGAGGAAGCACCTCTATAAGTGATTTGAACAAATCGTACATTGATTCGCGCCAATCGTCTCCGTATACCAAGAGCCATACGCGCAAAATTGTGTAGTTAACCAGTTCGTAGGCACAAGCTGCTAAAAAAACTTTGAAGAGAACCGTGGGAGAACTCGCCTCAATTGAAAAGTTGAGAAAATGCAATGTTAGATATGTAGCACATCCACCGACGAGATCGTTTGCTACATTCATCGTCAGCTTTGACCACTCGCGTTTTTTAATATTTGGTGGATATATAACAGTCGTAGAAATAGCTATTAAGAAGCCAAGCGGAGAATCAAGAGTATAGAAAACTACTGCTGCTCCCGAGATCAAGGAGGAAATCGCACTCATGCCGATGATGACATCGCCCTCTGCTACATCAATATCTCTAAGTACCGATATAAGAAAAAGTGCTGAGAAAAAGATTGTAGGAGTCCATACAATCGCATAGTTACCGTCGGCCGTGAAATACGTAACCAAACTAGCCAAAAGCAAAATGGCTGACGCCATTAATGGAATCCGATATTTTCTATACATAGAAGATGACCGAACGTAAGGCCTGAATGAAGTCCCTCATAGCTATTTAATCAATTACTTGTGACGACCACCCACGGCTCCGCCACTTAGAACAATTGTTCCGAGTTCAGAACCGAAAGAGGCTGCTCGA
>CALMUU010000182.1 GCA_937872965.1 uncultured Actinomycetes bacterium | reverse complement strand
AGCTCGAAGATTACGAACCGTTCGACGAGAGGGAACAGAAATCGTTGGAGTTGATGCGAAAACTTCTCTTGAACTCTTGCGAGGACGACGTGTTCTATCGTCAGCTCAACGAACATCACATCACAGGCTCAGCATTCATTCTTTCCGACGCGGGTTTACTTTTACACTTTCACAAAAAGATTCCACTATGGCTTCAACCCGGCGGACATCTCGATGACGACGAAACACCTCTAGAGGCTGCTGCACGTGAAACTCGTGAAGAGACAGGTGTTGAGGCAATCTTTGAACCTGTAGTATTCCACGTCGATGTTCACGACACGCCTGCTGGTCATGTTCACTATGACCTACGCTTTATTGGTCATGCAAGCGACATGTCCCTTCGTCCTCCTTCTGATGAATCACAGAAAGTTGCGTGGTTTTCTCCTGGCGCATTGAGCTCAATCACCGATCCTGCACTCATGGGAGCAATCCGCAAACTTGTAGCCAGGAAATTTCTTGCCGGATAGCACTCTGCTATTAAAGTCAATGCATGGCGGATCTTGTTCAACTACGCGGTATTCGAGTGATGGCCTACTGCGGGACACTTCCCGAAGAACAAGAAAATCGGCAGGAATTTGAAATAGATCTTGATCTTGAAGCCGATCAAACGCGTGCAGGTCAAACGGACGATCTGAACGATGCCGTTGACTACGGGCCCTTATGCGAAGCCATTGCTGTTATCGTCGAGCACGAGCGTTTTTTTCTCATTGAAAAAATGGCCCAAAGGATTGTGGATCAACTTTTTGAATCAGATTCCAAAATTGATGCGATAACAATTACGCTGCGAAAGCTCAACCCTCCTGTCGAGGTCGCAATCAACACGGCAGCAGTGCATATTCACAGGACTCGAAAGTAACGATAGGTTGGGTGGGGCCGGCGGGGCTCGAACCCGCGACCGAACGATTATGAGTCGTTTGCTCTAACCAGCTGAGCTACGGCCCCCACAGAGGTAATAGCATAGAGGTTTATGGACCACATACAGGAAACTCTCGAAACCCCCGATGGATGGACACACGAAGGCAATGAGCTGGTGCGCGCTATCGATACCGCGACGTATGCACAGGGGGTGGAGCTGACCTTGCAGATTGCCAATCTTGCCGACGCAATGAATCATCACCCCGAAATTGTATTGACCTATTCCCAGGTAAGAATATCTGTTTCATCACATGATGTAGGTGCGGTGACGGGACGAGATATCGTCTTTGCCCATGCAGCGAACACTCTTATTTCTGAGATCTAATTCCAGAGGCTACTCGAACGCGCCCGAGTCCTAGAATGGACACGTGCCACTTCTTTACCCTTTCGCAATATTTATCGTGCTGTGCATTGTAATGATTACTGTTTTAGCTCGTACCTATCCTCCAACTGCAATAGATACAATAGAAGCCTTATGTGATGCAATTGCGCGTGATGATCACACAACTGAAAAAACGATGATTACGATGAGCTCGATTGATAAATACGTGCGTCACGCTCTCAAAACTTTGAATGAAATTCCGAGAGAAGTGGGAACTTCTTATAACGCTCAGATCATCCGTGAATGGGATGAATCCAATGCTTCATTTGCGATCGTTTCGATTCCTTTGCCGGAAAAAGAAGAATCTCTTCGGTTTACCTGTCGTTTTGTCGTTAATCAATGGACCATTATTGCTGTGCAGATTGATTCCTCAAATATGCATATGGATTCCTAATGCAAAAGAATGCTCTCGCCGAAAAAGAAATCGATAGCATTGCCGATCAGCTTATAGATACAGCATTACATATCCGTGGAGCGATCGACAATATGGATTCTGTGACTCGGCGTGCAAAAACGCATGGGCTTAATGTGCCGACAAATCAATACGAACTCGATGTGCTTGCGGACAATATCGTTCATGATGATTTTTCTAACTTCTCAGGATACGTTGTTAGCGAGGAACGCGAAGTAAACGAAGCAGAAGTGAAAAATAGCTTGTTACTGCTCGTTGTTGATCCTGTCGATGGTTCGACTAATGCATCGCACGGTCTTGGGTACTGGTGTTTTTCTGCAGCGCTTGTTTACAACGGAAATGTTGTTGCAGGTGTCGTCGTTGATCAAGTGACGGGGCGTATCTTTCGTGCTACCGAACATGGGGGAGCCACGCTTACCTTACCTACTGGCACGGTCAGATCCCTTGATTCTTTGCAATTTCGGCAAGAAGATGTAGGAACCATCGCTGATAGCTTTGCTTCATCAACCATCTGCTTTACTTCCCATGGTGCGTCACCCCATATTTTTCGCCATCTTCGTAATTTTGGTGCATCAGCACTCGCTATCTGCGATGTGGCGAGTGGGGGATTCGATGCGTATATTGACGATGATGATGTAATGCTTAAACCCTGGGATATTCTTGCTGCGTTATATATTGCTCAGCGATCTGGATGTACGGTTCTGCGTCGCGATTCTGATGACATCATGGCACCAACGGGTGTACTGGTATCTCGATCCGAGACCCTTCTTTCCGATTTCCAAACATTATTTCCCGATTTTTTTCATTAATAACTTGACGAGCCCAGCCTGTTCTGCTTTCCTGGTATGTATGGCAGGAATTACATCTACGAACCACGGGCTAAGTGTCTCTTCGACCCTTACCTCGATTGGTAATGGCGCGCGGGCTCTTTTCGCGTGGATTAATTCCGCGTTAGACCAGGTCACAGTGCGGATTTTACCATTTCTTGGTAAGAACTCAACCGGTGTGGTGTATGCATTTACACCCATTACACAGCCGGCATTTTGGGTACTTTCCCCCCGACGGTCAACGATTTTTGCCATAAGGACTTCATAGAGAAAAGTCCAGAGCACAAAATCTCAGAGCCGTCGGATTCATCCGGCGGCTTTTTTATTTTCTCAGGACTTCAACACAACAAAGGACTTTTCTCATGACACAAGTATTAGATCAACACAGACAACATCGGCAACAGAGCGAAAACAGCGAAGGCGATGCCCCCGCTCAGGTAATGGCACCTGCATGTGAGGGCAAGACAGATTTGTTCTTCTCCGAACGCACTACCGATATGCGTATCGCTCAAGTGATATGTGCAACTTGCGTGATGCGCGATCCCTGCCTTACGGCAGCCCGCGCGCAGCCACCTTTCGCCGGTGTATGGGGAGGAGTGATCTTCGTTAACGGAGAAGAGCTCTTGCTCAAACGGGGACGGGGACGACCTCGGAAAAGCGAACAGCTCGATAATGCCCGAGTACTCAAAGCCCTGGGCGCAACTTCTCACGAGGTGAATGAAGACGAGGAGGACTCAGAACAAGTTCTCCAACGTCAGATCGCTTAGTGGTGCGTCGTAGAAATAGCTGGGAGACTCGACGGCGCTCGACGCTGCTGGCTTCGTCCTCGTGTTCCCAACGGAGAACAGTGGGTCTTCGTCCTGCGTCCTTGCCAGCAACACCGATCATCCATCGATCCCCATCCAGCTATTTCTGCGACGCACCACTAATGTGGGCGGGCATGACAGGAAATATTGATCTTGCTCATGCCCGCGAGGTCGCGTTGAGTGCATCGGATAAAGCGAGCAAGCTTTTGCGCGAACGATTCGGCACTCCTTTGGATATCACATCCAAAGGCCACGCCGATTTTGTGACAGAACTCGATGGTCAGTGCGAAGAGATTATTCGCGAAGAACTTAGCTATTTTGATGACTCCATCTTTTTTATGGGTGAAGAATCAACGGAGTTCACTACTGATGAAACACAGGTCGTTATTGATCTGCCCTCGACCTGTTGGATCGTTGATCCTCTTGATGGAACAAGCAATTATTCTCATACTTTCGGTGCCTTTGCTGTATCGATTGGTCTGCGTGTCGCCAATGAATTGAGTGTGGGCGTTGTCCAGGCTCCTGTAACAGGCGATCTTATGTATGCAACCAAAGGTGAAGGTGCATGGCGACAGAATTTTTCAGGTGAATCGGTGCGACTCTCGACCGTAGATCGAGGGAATAGCCATAATCTCTTTGCTACAGCTGTTCCTTTTCGCCATCCTGAATATATTCCAGGTCACGTTGAACTCATTAATAGGCTCTATGGAATTTTTGAAGATTTGCGCCGCGTGGGAGCAGCAGCGCTTGATTTGGGATGGGTTGCAAGCGGGCCGTGGGCGGCATATATCGAAATGTTCTTAAAGCCGTGGGACAGCGCAGCTGGCGGATTGTTGGTCAGAGAAGCGGGAGGAATAATTACCGACTTCTCGGGCGATGAGCAAGCGTGGCTTACGAACGGAGAAATTATTGCATCAGCGAGTCCCCGTGTTCACGAACAAATATTGTCTCTGATAGAGTAAACGACTCGCACCGCGGTACGCCGCGAGCAATGCGGGCGTTTAGCTCAGTTGGCTAGAGCACCTCCCTTACAAGGAGGGGGTCGGGGGTTCGAGTCCCTCAACGCCCACCAAATTTTTGTTTTAAACAAGGTCTCCTTGTAAGGGAGG
>CALMUU010000181.1 GCA_937872965.1 uncultured Actinomycetes bacterium | reverse complement strand
CTCGAACCTGGATGGATGCCGGAAAAGTTTCTATACCCACCGATTCAGTAGTAGCAGACAATATTGACAGCGAATCGACCTCGATTACTCATTCCATTTCCGATACCCAAGCCGGTTTTGATATTGGTCCAGAAACAATCGAAGTGTTTTCTAAAACAATTGCGAATGCTCAGACTATTCTGTGGAATGGTCCTATGGGAGTATTCGAAAAAAGTCAGTTTGCAGCAGGTACTCAAGCCATTGCGCATGCAGTCGCTGATTCGGATGCATTTAGTGTGGTCGGTGGCGGAGATTCCGTTGCTGCCATACGCTCAATGAATCTTGAAAACAAAATAGATCACGTATCAACCGGCGGGGGAGCCACCCTCGAATATATCGAAACTGGTTCACTCGTCGGAATTGATGCACTGAGGAAGAAAGAAAGCAAATGAGAAAACCCATCATCGTTGGTAACTGGAAAATGAACTTGACTCACTTGGAGTCGATTGCGCTGGTACAGAAGCTTTCTTACCGTTTAGAACGCGAAGTTTTTGATTCATGCGAAGTTGTTGTGTGCCCACCCTTCACGTCTTTGAGAAGCGTCCAGACAACAATAGATTCCGACAAGATGGAAATTGCACTGGGTGCACAGAATGTAAACGAGAACGATAAAGGCGCCTTCACTGGTGAAGTGTCTGCATCGATGCTTTCCAAAATTACAGTTCGTTACGTGTTAGTTGGTCATTCCGAACGTCGCGCTCATTGTCATGAAACAAACGAACAAACTTCTTTGAAAGTAAAGGCTGTTCGCAAATTTGAGATGACTCCCATTTTGTGCGTTGGCGAAACGCGCGAGCAACGTGACGCGGGTGAATCGAATGCCGTCGTCGAAGCTCAGGTTCGCGAGGGTCTTGCTGGCATCGCCAAGGGCGATATCGAAAACTGTGTTATTGCTTATGAGCCCGTGTGGGCCATTGGTGCTGGACAACCCGCAACTATTGAACAAGCCAATGAAATGATTTTTCACATTCGCGGAGTTCTTAGTTCTCTCAGTTCGGGTTCGGGCGAAACAACGCGTGTAATTTACGGCGCCAGCGTGGACCCAGGTAATGCGAAAATGTTTCTTTCCCAAGATGGCATCGACGGGCTTCTCGTCGGAGGTGCCAGTCTCGAAGCCGATGATTTCTCGCGATTGGTCATTTCCGCGGTAAAATAGAGGATAAGGTCAGGCCTTATTCGCACAATCGCCGTGTGGCATACCCAAACGGACTAATATTTTCCATCATGCTTACTATCGTTCTTGTTGTCATCCACATCATTTCAGCCACAGCCATGCTTGTCTTCGTCCTCTTGCATGCTGGACGTGGGGGCGGTCTCTCTGACCTCTTTGGCGGTGGATCTATGGGAGGTGCCATGGCTGGATCGACGGTTGTGGAGAAAAACTTGGACCGTTTGACCGTTATTGCCGCGATTGTCTTTACCTTTACCTCCATTGTGTTGGGAATTACGTTAAAGTAACTTCTTGTCGTCATTTTCTATGACGCATCTCATCACAGAGTACAAGGGGGTGTGAATACTTTGAAAAGTTCACGCAAAATAGCAATTATTTTTCTCGTTATTGTCGCAATGGTTTCTGTTGCTTGTTCGAGCTCGAGCAGCGATAACAAAAAAGCAAAAGTCATCGATCTTCCACAGACGATTGCAGCATCTGAAGTTCCACAGGGCGGTGAGCTCACCATTGGTGCGGAACAAGAACCAGACTGTCTTGACTTTATCGATATATGCTCAGGATCGTCGTGGGGATTTTGGACGGTCGCTGTTAACACTCTTCCTCGAGCGTATCAAGTAGAGCGCGTTTATGATGGTAAGAAACCTACAGACGGTTGGGAATACAAAAAAACTGTCCTTCTCGCCAAAGACGTTGAACTCGAAACGGATCCTGTTCAAAAAATGACATATACAATTCACGAAGATGCTGTGTGGTCTGACGGCGAACCGATTACAGGTGAAGATTTTGTGTACACCTGGGATCAAATTGCTAACGGTGAAAACATTTATGATCAAACTGGATGGAAAGATATTAAATCTGTTGTCGTAGACAAAGATGATGACAAGGTTGTCGTCGTTACCATGAAAACGAAGTATGCCGACTGGAAAGCTCTCTTTGGTGGAAACTACGGAGTTTTACCTTCGCACTTACTCAAGGGTAAAGATCGCAATGCAATCATGAAGGACGGATACGCATTCTCTGGTGGTCCATTCATGGTTGAAGCGTGGAATAAAGAGCAAAGTATTGTCCTCGTTCCTAATGACAAATACTGGGGTGACAAAGCACACCTCGATAAGGTAACTTTTCAATTCATTACAGACACAACAGCTGAATTTGCTGCCTTTCAAGACGGTGAAGTCTCTGCGATTTATCCTCAACCGCAAATAGATGTGATCGAGGCAATTAACAGCGGCGGACTCGACGACAGCAACAAAATCGTTAATGCGGTGACGGGAAACATCGAAGCCTTATGGCTCAACAACGATCGCGCACCTTTCGATTCGAAAGCAGTACGTCAAGCACTTGGTTATTCTCTTGATCGTGACTCGATTGTTAAGGCGCTCTTCGGTGGAATCGGTGTTACAAAGTCGCTTGATAGTTTTGTGTCTGCACTTCTCCCTAACTTTGCCGACTCCAAGAGCTTCAGTCGTTACAAGCTAGATACGAAGAAGGCCGACAAACTATTGACCGGTGATGGTTGGAAGAAAAACAAGGATGGTGTGTACGAAAAGAAGGGAAAACTGCTTGAGTTTGAAATTGTTACAACGGAAGGCAACCGCCGACGTCAATTGACAATGGAAGTAATCCAAAAGCAACTTCAAGACCTTGGCTGGAAAGTTACTCTTTCTCCTGTTGACGCAGGTGATCTTTTTGGTGATCTTGGCCCTAGCGGTAATTTCCAAGCAGCAATTTATGCCCAAGTGCTTACGTCGCTGTCTCCTAACGACTGTGTTCTTTTCTGTTCTGATAATATCCCAACAGAAGAAAACGATTTGTCAGGGAATAACTGGACGCGTACCAAGATTTCTGAAGTAGACAAACTTTCAAAAGCAGCCGATGCCGAACTTGACGAAGATAAGCGCCAAGAACTTGTCAAGAAAGCAGGAGCTTTGTTGGCGGATGATGCGACGTCGATTCCTATCGATCCACTTCCCAACATCTTTTTGTGGAACAAGAAGGTGCTTGGTCCACTCGATGAGAACCCTGTGCAAGGACCATTCTGGAACTTGGCTGACTGGGGCGTAGAGAAGTAGTAGTTAGGGTCTGATCTTGAAAAGTAAGAAAAGCGACATACAAATGTCACAAACCTTTTCAAGGTCGGACCCTCCCTCCGGTGAACAAAGTTTGTGCGCCGCAATGGGGGCCTAAGGGTCCCCATTTGTTTTATGTAGTGGACCTAGTGTTTATTGTGTGGGGACTCTTCGTTATATAGTAAAACGGCTAGCGATTAGCATTGTATTACTATTTATTACCTCATTCCTTGTCTATGCAGGAATCCGAAGCACAGTAGACCCAACGGCACGCTTATCTCAAAGCCGAAATCCACAAGCACGGATCGATCTCAAAGAAAAGCTTCACCTTGATGAGCCTTTAGTCACTCAATATAAAAGGTGGGTGGGAAATGCAATACAGGGCGATCTAGGGGTCAGCGACACCGACCAGGAAGCTGTTTCGGCCAAATTGAAAAGATCGTTACTCATCACAATTGAGCTTCTTCTTTGGGGTGTCATTATTGCAGGATTGCTGGGCATTTCATTAGGCATCATTGCTGCAATTAGACGTAATACTCCCATTGATTATGGGATTCAAACATACTCATCGTTAGGTATTGCTCAACCGCCTTTCTTGTTTGCATTTGTTCTTATAGCTTTCTTTACTGTTCTCATTCCCCAATGGTTTGGTTTAAATAATCCAATTTTTTACATTATCGGAAACCCCGATGGTCATTTTGGTCAGAACGCACAAGGGGTGTGGACTTCGTCGAGCATTGTCGAATATATAAGACATCTCGCCATGCCAGTGGGAACTTTATCGATTCAGCTCATTGCTACATGGAGTCGTTACCAACGCGCGTCCATGATCGAATCTCTTCAAAGTGACTTTATCCGCACGGCGAAAGCCAAAGGTGCTTCGCGTTTCCGCGTTAATTTCCATCATGCATTTCGTAATTCTGAGTTACCCATGGTCAATGTTATTGCACTCGATGTAGGTGCGCTTTTTGGAGGACTTATTATCACTGAAAAGATATTTAATATCAATGGAATGGGCGCACTCTTCCTGCAATCGTTAAACCGAGGCGATGCCACAACACTTGTAAGTTGGACGATGCTCACGGCAACTGCAATTATTATTTTTAACCTTATTGCAGACCTTATCCTGCCTTTTGTGGATCCAAGGATTAGAACACAATGAGCGAGGTGGTAGAAGAAGAAAACGCCAGACAGCTTGCTGAGCACATAGCTCCGGCTATACGCTATCGTGCATTACGAAGGTATACGTCAAACGTAGGTGCAGTATTTGGTGCTGTTTATATTTTTCTTCTGGTCGTTGTATGTGTCTTCCCTCGAATATTGACAAAATATCCTCAAAACGATATTGACCTATTGCGCCCGCGTATAGCGCCTAGTGGGGAACATTGGTTAGGAACAGATCAACTGGGCCGTGATGTCCTCAGTGAACTTCTCCACGCTGGTTTAATATCACTTCGCATTGCTTTAGGAGTTGCGATACTGTCGACATTAATTGGTGCGACGTTAGGAGCAATTGCTGGATATAAAAAAGGATGGCTCGATTCATTTATTATGCGTTCAACGGACTTGTTCCTTGTGATACCTCAAATCGTAATTCTGGCAATATCTCTCAAGAAGTACCGTGACGGAGGAGACATCGCAATAGTTGTAGTACTTGCTTTGGTGTTTTGGATGTCTACTGCCCGCTATGTAAGGGGACAAGTTCTTTCTTTACGCACACGAGAATATGTCGATGCAGCCAAGATAAGCGGTCGACGAACGATGTACATTGTGTTTCGACATCTCATTCCGAACTCATGGAGTATCATCGCGGTGAGTTCCGTCCTCGCCGTTGCAAATGCCATTCTCACAGAGTCGACCTTGTCCTTTCTAGGGTTAGGGGTAAAGCCTCCAGAGACATCATGGGGTCTTATGCTGGAAAACGCGCGAGCAAATGTCTTGGGTGAAGACTTTCATCTGGTTTTAGCACCTGGTCTGGCCATTTTCTTAACCGTCCTTGCCTTTAACTTTATTGGCGATGGTCTACGCGATGCTCTTGACCCGCGATCGGAACAATCATGACAGATAAAGAAGTTCTGCGTGTCGAAAATCTTTCTGTTACCTATGGTAAGAAAAGGCGTAGAACATACGCTGTTCAAGATGTGTCGTTTGTCTTAAATTCCGGCGAAACTCTCGGAATTGTAGGGGAGTCTGGGTGCGGTAAAACCACAGTTGCGATGTCTCTCATGGGGTTGCTCGATAGCAATACGCACGTCAAAGGCACGCTCCATATTGCAGGTGAACATTACGATCTCTCTAAGATGAGCTATAAGAAATGGCGCGCACTTCGCGGAGATGCGATTTCGATGGTGTTTCAAGATTCTCTTGCTTCTCTAAACCCGTTGAAGCGTGTTGGTGAACAGATTGCAGAAGCCATCTATATAAAAAAGAAGATGTCAAAAAAGGCTGCACGTGCCCAGGCACTCGAATTGTTGCGTTTAGTTGAGATTCCCGAGCCAGAAGCTCGTTTCCGTCAGTATCCTCATGAATGTTCGGGTGGTATGCGCCAACGTGTCATGATTGCTATGGCGCTTGCGAACAATCCTGCAGTACTTGTGTGCGATGAGCCCACAACCGCTCTTGACGTAACCGTACAGGCCCAAGTTCTCGAAACGATAAAACGGCTACAAGACACTTTAGGGATGGCAGTTGTTCTTGTGACCCACGATTTGGGTGTAATTAACGCGGTAACGGACAATGTACAGGTTATGTATGCCGGCAAGCTCGTTGAAACCGGCACAACGTCAGAAATATTGGATCAGCCGTATCATCCCTATACCAATGCACTCATGGAGGCCATGCCTGACCTTGGTACGCAGCGAGGAGTGCTTCACTCCATTCCTGGTGTCCCTCCCACGCTGGGTCAAGAATTTGACTGGTGTCCTTTTGTTGCACGTTGCACATATGCAACAAAGGAATGCGATGAAGCCATGCCTTCCCTTGACACGCTTCGCAGCAAAGAAGCATCTTTGAATCCTGATGAACATAAAGTGGCGTGTTATCACCCTGTTGTTCTTTCACACAAGAAAGAGGGCGTCTCGTGATGTCCGTGGATGACAGAACGATCTCGTCCGAACCTTCGGATGGTTCCGACGCGCCTGGCAAAATTCTGCTGCGACTCGATGATATCCACAGAACATTCACATCGCATTCACGAGGAAGGAAAGTTTCAACCTATGCAGTTCGTGGTGTGTCGTTTGTTGTTCATGAAGGTGAAGCTGTAGGAATTGTGGGAGAGTCAGGTTGCGGGAAAACAACATTGGCTCGGATGGTTGCAGGTCTTGATGTTCCGACCCGAGGCGCAATGACTTTTGAATCGCGACCATTGAAAACGTTTACGCAAGCAATACGTAAAAAGATTTCAATGGTTTTTCAGGACCCATACGCAAGTCTGAATCCTCGGATGTCAACGGCATCTGTTATACGTGAGCCCATGCATTTACTTTCCCTGGAAGAGCTGACAACCAAGGTAAACGAACTTTCTAGTGAAAAGAAAGAAGAGGAAAAGACAACGCTTAAGCCCTCGTGGATTAAACGGGTGGCTTTGAAGTTTGAAAGTAAACGTCGAATGAAAGAGCGAGAGTATGCTGCAGCGTTACTCGAACTGGTTCAGCTTCGCCCCGAGTGGGCATTGCGTTACCCTCATGAATTTTCAGGAGGGCAGCGTCAGCGCATCGGTATTGCCCGCGCGTTGGCGACGTCACCTGATCTGTTAATCCTCGATGAGCCAGTCAGTGCACTTGATGTCAGTGTCCAGGCAGGGATCGTTTCTCTGCTGCAGCGCTTGCGCGAAGAAACTCAGATGTCCTTGTTGTTCATTAGTCACGACCTCCGTATCGTTCGACATCTTTGTGACCGTGTTGTTGTGATGTACTTAGGCCAGATTATGGAGGATGCTCCCAGCGACCTGTTGTTTTCGCATCCTTGTCATCCCTATACGCGTGCGCTGATCGGTTCGATTCCTACCAAAATCGGTGCAGGTGCTCTGGAAATCCAAACTGATACGAATGACGACGGCTCGAAGCGATATTTACCCTTTTCCGTCATTCATGGTGAACTTCCGAGTCCTACTCATCCTCCCCAGGGTTGCCCCTTTCGAACACGCTGCGAACGTGCAACAGAAGACTGCGCAGTACAACCTCCCTTGGCCAAGATGACTGACGGGCGCTTAGTGGCCTGTCACTTTCCGTATTGAACCCTTTATCGGTTCGTAGAGGGGACGATAATCACTTGTGATGGAAGTTGTTGGTCGTTTTACTCGTCGAACGCTCATGATTGTTGTGATCGTGACGTGTGGATTTATGAGCACTTCATGTTCGAGTGTTAAGGAAAAGCCTTCGGCTGTCCGTCCATCTACGATCACCATTTGGACAGCGGTAGAAATCACACATGATCCACTCGCTGCACTCACTTCAGAACAGCATTTCTTCACAGCTTTAGAAAATCGAACACTTTTTACGCTTACATCCAATGGAAGTATTCAGGGGGAACTGGCCAAGCAATTCCATGTCTCTTCAGACGGACTGAGCACTCGAGTGACTTTGAACAAGGATACATTTTCTGACGGAAAAACCATTACGTCTTCTGATGTTAAGGCGACGCTTTCTCGATTGATGGTCGCTGGGGGAGACTACGCTTCTCTGCTTTCAAATGTGAAGGGGTCGGGAGAAGCCAAAAGTAGTTTAGATTTCTTTGGGATCAAGATTCTTGATAAGCAGACGCTGTCTTTTGAACTGATCACTCCTGATCCGTTTTTTGTTTTTCGGTTGGCGCATCCTTCAACTGCAATTCTCCCGGCAAAATCAATAGGGGAGCAAGGGGCATTAATGTTTAAGGCTCACTCGGGTTTGTATACCGCGGGAAAGGAGAATGTCTCAACGAAAACGACGACATATAAGCCTCGAATCAAAGAATTGCCTGTTGTGCACGTTGTTCAAAATACCGAAGCAGATATTTCAAAGAAGCCGCAGGCGGACAAGGTGGATATTATTTTATCGAGAGTAAGTAACAGCACTTCTTATAAACCGATACATGTACCGCAACTTGCGATTGCTTCGTGGAACCTCTATGTCAAAGGAGCGGATTCACCACTAACTAATGTTCAGTTTCGGCAAGCCATCTTGTCTGTAATAGATACGAAGGAATCGATTGGCGCGTATACAACACGAGCAAATATTCCAACAGGCTTTACAGGACGAACTTTCGACTCCGTTGATTGCGGGTCGAGTTGTGTGACGAATAAAGCAAAAGCGCTTTCGATCATAAAAGAGTTGTACCCAACGGGAGCCGTGCCTGGTATTGCGATAGATATTGAAGACAATGAGATCCAACATACACTTGCAAAGTCTGCTGTTGCCAAGCTTGCGGCAGTGGGTATTCCCGCGACAGTAAAAGCGCATGATGCAACAGAACTTTCTAATGTTATTGCCCGAGGTGAAGTTGAGCTGTTTCGATTTGGTTGGATATCTGAAGTAGCGGTAGGGAGTGACCCGCTCGTGAAAAGTTTCAAGGCAGACTCGACAGAAAATGTGTCGGGTATAAGTGATGCAACTTTAGAAAAGAACATCGCAACTTATGAGAGTGCAGTGAGCTTTGCAGGGAAACTTAAGGCGTCACAGATACTCCAGGAACGAATTAAGGATCTCTGGCTTACTCGCCCGGTAGCTCATTTCCACAAGACAATAACAGTGAACAAAAGACTGAGTGATGTCACCTTTGACTATTACGGACGAGTTTCGATCGAGGATATCCGCATTTCCAACAGCTAAACCCGACGCTTGTGAGGTGCCCTGCGCTATGCTTTCTCACTCGGTTTGATATATAAATCGAGCTTCAGTCGAAGTGGCGGAATTGGCAGACGCGCTAGTTTAAGGGACTAGTGCCTTCGGGCGTGGGGGTTCAAGTCCCCCCTTCGACACCATACAAATACCTGCTCA
>CALMUU010000180.1 GCA_937872965.1 uncultured Actinomycetes bacterium | reverse complement strand
CGATCACCTTCGATGCTGATGGGTTTGATGGAGAAGTTTCGCGCTTGGCGCTGGATGGTATCGGTAATCGCACTGACCAAACGGTCGTTGTTTGCTGAACAGATCACGAAGTATTCGGCAATCCCCAGAATGTCTCCGACGTCGATAACAGATATGTCATGAGCTTTTTTCGATTCGGCCGCCTGCGCACAAATTTCTGCAAGTTCAAGCGGCGTGGGAGTTTTGGATTGCGTATTCGCGATGGGCTCCTTTGTACAATAACTCTAACTACTTATATTATCGGTTTATTCCGGCTCATTATACAAGGATTTTTTAATTATTTCGGTTTCAATTACAGCAGGAAGAAGCCCGGTTATCGGTTTTTTTGCAGCTGCAAGAACGCGAATTTCACTCGAGGAGGTGGGGAAAATTGTTCGAGGTACAACAAAGATTTCTGCCAACTCTTTTATTGCTTCAGACTCTTTCCACGTCGACATTTGTGAAGGGATATCCTCCCCCACAATCAAAACCAGAGAATCGCCTGGCAACTCAGTCTTCAATTCGCGAAGTGTATCAATTGTATATGTCGGACCTTTGCGTTTGATTTCTCTGTCGTCGACGATCACGCTTGCATCATCAACAAAGTATTCGTCACATGCACGACGAACCCATTCATATCTTTGTTCTGCAGTCACCTGCGACATTTCTTTATGGTACGGATCACCCGCCACCATCACCAATACTCTGTCAAGGTTTGCTTCTTGCTGCGCATACGCTATGGCGTGAATATGCCCATGATGAATGGGGTCAAATGTGCCACCAAAGATTCCAATGCGCATCCCGATTCCCATCCCATCATTCTTCCACCTTTTTATGGCGTTGGAGCGCCAAAGACTCACCACGTGAGTCTTAAATACCCTAACGGAAAATGACTTATGAGTGTTTGGTCGATTGAGACTCACCACATGAGCGTTTGGCGCTCCAACACTAAAGATAGAGCCTATACAGTTGCCCCCTCTGAGCTAACTCGGTACTGGTACGTCGTCAGTTCGCGCAAAGCCATTGGCCCTCGTGCATGCAACTTTTGAGTTGAGATGCCGATTTCGGCGCCAAACCCAAAGCGCTCACCATCAGTAAAACGCGTCGAAGTGTTGTGCATCACAACAGCAGAGGTCACACCCGACATAAAGGCAGCAGCATTTTCCGGGTTATCTGTAATGATAGATTCCGTATGACCTGTCGAATGCTTATTCACCCAATCAATAGCATCAGTCAAAGAATCCACAACAGCTACAGACATTTTCAGACCAAGAAACTCGGTTGCAAAATCGTCTTCGTTCGCCGCTGCAATCACCCCATCAGACAAGTCGACACTTCGGCGATCGCCTACTAGTTCAACATCCTTCTTGCCAAGAGCTTTGGAAATACGAGGAATGAACTCGTCGGCAACACTGACGTGAACCACCAAAGACTCTGCTGCATTACACACCGACGTGCGCTGCGTTTTTGAATTCACTACCACTCGTTCAGCCACATCAAGATCGGCATCGCGATCAACGTAGACATGACAGTTTCCCGCACCATCAATAATGGTGGGCACAGTGGCGAATTCCTCGACAGCAGATATGAGAGAAGGCCCACCCCGAGGGATAAGAACATCAATCAAGCCCCGCGATTGCATGAGTTCCTTAGCTCCATCTCGCGACACGTCATCGATGAAGGTAACGAGACCCGTTGGAGCGTCGAGAGTTTCAAGACCGGCATGAATAGCGGCAACAATCGACTTGTTGGTTTCTCTAGCCGTTGACGAACCTCGAAGCACACAGGCATTTCCGCTCATGAGTGCAATAGCAGCAGAGTCAAGTGTGACATTCGGACGATTTTCGTAGATGACTGCAACGACCCCAAGAGGTACACGAATCTTTTCAATGTTGATACCCGAATCCTGGGTCCACGAATCAAGAACTTCGCCGATGGGATCGTCCAAAGCAGCAATAGATCGAGTGGATGCAACCATTGCCTTGATACGATCAGAAGTAAGAGTCAAGCGGTCGAGTTGAGATTCATCAACCCCACTTGTTCGCACAGCATCGACTTCAGATTTATTGATGGCAAGGATGTCGTCTGTGTTCTGCTCGACGGTATCGGCAAATGCTGAGATCAACAAAGATTTCTTTTCTGACGTAAGACTGCGAGCATACCGCGCCGCGCTTCCTGCTTCGTGAAGTTGAGCATGCATATCCATGACACCATTTTCTCACGAATCTCTACTCATTGCCTATAACAAAGAAGCGTTGGGCTAACTGAGCAGCTGTATAGACGTCAAATCAACCCAACGCAGTAAAAAGTTAGTGGGTGATGTGCTCCGAAGGTGGTGCGTCGCTGGTTTGCTCGGCTTCTTGTAAAGCTGGCGATCCCTGAGGAGTTTCGGCAACGGCGATCTTGGCGCGAGAGGTGCGCTCTTCACCCTGCATGGACGCAACTGTTCGGGCCACTAGCTCAGCAGCGGTCTCGCAGTGATCCCATACTGCAATACCTGCAGCGAGAGATGCCGTAGGGGGAAGAGTTTCTTGAAGTCGTTCTACTGCTTCATATCCTTCATCGAGGCCGGCCTCGGGGAACAACATATAGAACTCGCCATTATCACTATGAGCGAGAAGATCAGATCCACGAACTGCGTTAATAAAATTTTTCTCAATCTCTGAGAACGTATCAGAATTTTCCTTCTTAGCAGAATCGTTAATTCTCAATACAGCTATGCACACATCGCGAGCATCGCGATGAGAGCGAACAATCTCTCGTTGTAAGGATGAGTTCCATTCGCGCAAATCTGTGTACGTCGATTCAACAATTGCATTGAACGACTGGTTTTGCTTCTTCTTAAAAAGAACAACCGCACAAACTGCAACAGCAACACCTGAACCCGCAACAAACAACTTCTTCAACATATGTGTCTCCTCACAAGCGTATTAAAGACATTATCGGTGAGAAAGCTGTTTACGTAAAGAGCAAATAAATACGTTATGAAATATGTTTCACACTCAACGCGAATGTTACGAATATCAAGAATCGATGTCTACACTGCGCGAATAATTTTCAAAAAATTAAGAAATATTTTCGCCGGCAAGTTCTGCTTCACGAAGAAGTTTGACAATTGCGTCACTGGGATAGCGACGATGTCCACCCGGAGTTCGCACTGATGGAATGCGTCCACGTCGAGCCCATTCAGCAACTGTACGTTCTGAAACTTGGAAGAGCAATGCAATATCACTTGTGCGTAACAAACGTTTCACCGCTGAAGGTGTATCGGATGTAAGGTCACGGAGCAGGGTCGTGCGATCGTACTTTGGCATTTTCTTAGACTCCTCGGGAGAAACGTCTGAACATCCTGGCTCATCTGCGGGTCAATTGCAAGCATTTCGAAAGTATGGCTCTTCTGCCCCAGAAGAGAGTGCCCGAATCAGCAATAGTAAAAAAGGATCTATTGATTTCTCTCGATGGATCCAAAGCTTTCAATCTTATTGAGATAACCAGCTACCGTAAAAAAAGGATCGTCACGTTGAATTCGGCCCAGCACGATATCCCAGGCGAATTCAATAGGCATCGATTCCTTGTTCTCCGGATAGAAACGGGAACACTGCGTCCTTCCTTCAACGATGCTCACAAGATCAGGGGCACAGTCAACATGAGTCACTGCTGTTTGGATGCCCGAGTAGCGGCCTAAGTCGCCTGCAAAAAGTTTAGAATTCACACCACCTGATCCGGCAGCACTGTTCTCTTGTGCATCATCAAACATTTCAGGAACGAGCTCGCCAATTTCTTCTACAAGTTTCGCATTAGGATTGTGTCGTGGATTGGCAGACATGATTCCGTTCTCGACAGTGAAAAGTACGAGGTGTTCGGCGCCGCACAAAATCCCAACAAGTACTGCAATAATATCGTTATCGCCAAAACGCATTTCTGAATAGGACGTAAAGTCGTTTTCATTGACAACAGGAACGCAGTCGTTTTCCAAAATGCCCTTAATGGTTTCAAGCATGTGGTCACGCACAACTGTCTGATGAAAATTATCGAGAGTGGGAAGGGCTTGGGCAACTTTCATACCAAGGAGAGCAAACTGCTGTGAGTATTCCTGCATCAACTGTGCTTGGCCGATTGCAGATAGTGCACTCAACATGTTCGACTCGTCTATTCCTGGACGTATCGCCATACCAAGTTGATGCATGCCTGCAGCGACAGCTCCCGAAGTGACAACGATAACTCGATACCCTTTTTTTCGAGCAGCAGCGACTCCGCGAGCAAGATCTGCTACACGTGCAGAATCTACCCCCTGAGAGCCGTCATCAAGAGTCGCCGCAATTGCATTACTTCCCACTTTGGCGATGATCAAAGGTCCTTGTGGAATAGTCACTTCTTTTCCGTTCATACTCACCCCAGATCATCCGAGTATTCGAATTCCATTTCGCCAATGCGAACAATATCGCCAGTTGCTACACCATTTTTGCGCATAGCTTTTTCGACGCCGAGGCGCACCATCTTTTGATGCACATAATCAAGCGCATCTTCGTTCGTAAGATCTGACATAGCAACAACTCTTTCGATTGACTTGCCCAATATTCTAAACGCACCGTCGTCTTCGCGGATGATGGTAAACCCTTCAGGTTTAGGCGAGTGAACAACAAAACTTTCAGGCTGCTCTTGATTTTTGCGCGCATCATCAACAATCGCACCCAGAGTTCCTAAGAACTCTTCCATACCTGTGCGTGTGACAGCAGATATCGCAAGTCCATCGAATTCATACTGAGCAATGTCAGCCTTGCTGCCGACGACAAGTCGGGGACGTTCCAAAAGTTCAGGTCGGTACACTTCTAGTTCCTTCAAGAGTTTGGCTTCTTGATCCTGAGGAGATACTCCATCACTTGGTGCAAGATCCACAAGAATGACGAGCACGCGGGCACGCTCGATATGACGAAGGAACTGGAAACCTAATCCTTTACCTTCACTCGCCCCCTCAATGAGACCAGGAATGTCTGCCAAAACAAATTCGTGGTCGGCAAATTTCACAACACCAAGATTGGGGACCAAGGTGGTAAACGGATAATCAGCAATTTTTGGTTTCGCAGCACTCACTGATGAGATAAGTGTCGACTTGCCAGCGTTGGGGAAACCAACCAATGCAGCATCAGCCATGAGTTTCATTTCGAGCGTGATCCACATCTCTTCACCCGGTTCACCTTGTTCGGCAAACTCAGGAGCACGACGGCGATTAGTTAAGAAGCGCGCGTTGCCACGGCCCGCTCGACCGCCTCTGGCTACCAGTACGCGATCGCCATGTGAAACAAGGTCGGCAATAACATCACCTTCGCGATGAGAAACAATAGTTCCTTCGGGAACAAAAACAATTTTGTCTTCACCCTGTTTGCCGTGCATTTTTTTACCTGCACCGCGGACGCCATTGGTGGCTTTGACATGAGGATGGTCACGGTAGGCATACAAGCTGACGGTGTTGTGGTCCGCCTGGATCCAAATGTCGCCGCCCTTGCCGCCATCGCCGCCATCAGGGCCGCCTTGGGCAACATGAGCTTCTCGACGAAAAGACATCGCGCCCGCGCCACCGGCACCGGCTTTGACATTCATAAAAACGGTGTCAACGAACTCACTCATGGCAGTAGTTAGGGTCTGATCTTGGAAAAGTAAGGAAGGTGACCTACAAAGGTCAAAAAGTTTTCCAAGGTCGGACCCTCCCCGAAAAATAACGAAATACCAGCAGTATGTTCAGTTGTATCGCGGGTTGTAATCAGCAAGATGCGGCACTCCCTGGAGCAAATAAAATGTGGAGATAACAGGGTTGGACCCTGCAAGAAAATTAGCCCTCGACTGGAACGACGTCGACAGTTTTCTTGTCTTTACGCTCGGTGAATTGAACCAAACCTTCAGACAATGCAAAAAGCGTGTCGTCTTTTCCAATACCGACGTTGCGACCAGGATGAAATTTCGTTCCACGTTGTCGAACAATGATTGCACCGGGAAGAGCAAGCATTCCACCAAAAAGTTTTACACCAAGTCGCTGCGCATTTGAATCGCGACCGTTCTTAACCGAACCAGCACCTTTTTTCTTTGACATAACTCTCTCCGTTACCTGTTTTTATTGTCGAAGCACCGGCAAAGCCGGATACTTCTCGCGGTCGCTCCTCTGTCGCTCCCTGTGATTAAACTTTTACGCTGAAATCTTGTCGATTGTAATGACATGATACTTTTGACGATGGCCATAGCGCTTACGGTTGTTCGACTTGTTCTTATAGTTGAACCCGTCGATTTTCTTACCCGTAGTATCCCGGACAAAAGATACGGAAACGACTGCTTT
Organism: uncultured Actinomycetes bacterium; assembly: GCA_937872965.1. Taxonomy (GTDB): domain Bacteria; phylum Actinomycetota; class Acidimicrobiia; order IMCC26256; family JAGPDB01; genus JAGPDB01. The sequence goes on along the minus strand of CALMUU010000180.1, from coordinate 3,773 downwards.
GGCGAGATCAGATTTTGCTGCGAGAACACGGTCACCATCGACAATCATGATGGGCGTGACGGTCGGCGAATCGCTGTTTAAGCGCTCGACAACGACTTCATCGCCCTCTTGCACTTTATATTGTTTTGAGCCATCGGAAATGATTGCGTACATGTGATATTTCTCCTCATCAGGACCTATCCATGATAGTTGATGACCTATGCGGGATTCCACACGGGCTTAACCAGCACTTACAGTTAGGGTCTGATCTTGGAAAAGTGAGAAAAGTGACCTACAAAGGTCAAAAAGTTTTCCAAGGTCGGACCCTCCCCCAAAGCAACGCAATAGCAGCAGTTCGTTCAGTTGTCGCAATTATCGAAGTCAGCAAGGTTCGGCCCTCCCCCACAACAACTTGGCAGCAGCAGTCCGTTCAGTTATCTCGCATCTTGTGGTCTGAAGGTCTGTGAAAACAGTGCTCTCCAGTATGAGCTATTTGTTAAGACTTACGAGACGACTTCTTCTTTGAGCTAGAAGCGGGGGCTTCAACTACAGCCGCATTGTTTTCTTCTTCGTGCTTTTGCGCAACGGCGATGGGAGCGAAGCCGCCGACCATTTCTAGATCAATAACAAAACCGCGACCTTCACAGGCAGGACACATATCAGCAAAACTTTCAACCATTCCTTCAGAAAGACGTTTACGCGTCATCTGAACAAGACCGAGTTCGGTGACTTCAAAAACCTGTGTACGTGTTTTGTCACGCGAGAGTGCTTCGCGAAGACGATCGGTCAATGCAAAACGATTCTTTTCGATTTCCATATCAATAAAGTCAATCACGATGATCCCACCGATGTCGCGCAAACGCAATTGACGCGCAATTTCGTCAGCGGCTTCAAGGTTATTGTGATAAACCGTCTCTTCTAAGTTAGATGATCCCACGTTTTTACCAGTGTTCACATCGATTACCGTTAAGGCTTCGGTGCGCTCAATGATGAGTGACCCACCGCTCGGTAGCCATACCTTCGGTTCGAGTGCCTTCGTCAGTTGTTCGGTGACGTGGTAACGCTCGTAGATCGTGAGTTCTTCATCGGGGTTGTAGTACTCAACACGATCAGCAAGTTCGGGCGTAATCGATTCGACATACTGACGAATTTCCTCGTACAACGCTTTGTCATCGATGACGATCGAACGAAATTCACGGTTGAACTCTTCACGAATCATGCGCATAACCAAAGGCGGTTCTTTGTAGAGCAAGGTTGCCGTATGAGCTTTTTCAGCTTGTGCAGCAACGCTTTTGATTTGTTCCCACTGCTGACTGAGACGCAACATGTCGCGACGCAATTCATCATCGGTTGCACCCTCAGCTGCCGTTCGCACAATCAGACCAGCATCATTAGGACGAATCTCGTCAAGAATGCGGCGAAGTCGTCGGCGTTCCTCGTCGGGAAGTCGTTTAGAAATGCCGTATGTGTCAGGTTGCTTAGGGATAAGGACCACGAAGCGACCAGCGAGAGAAACTTCTTGCGTCAGGCGAGCACCCTTATGGGCAATGGGATTCTTGGTGACTTGAACAAGAGCCATTTGACCGTTGCGAAGAGCTTCTTCGATACGCGGTGGTTGACGAGGATACTTCTCGTGATCGTACATGACGTCCGCACGGTAGAGAACAGCGTTCTTAGGCGTCGCGATATCGACGAATGCGGCTTCCATGCCAGGAAGAACATTCTGAACTCGACCAAGATATATGTTGCCATCAATCGAAGAAGTTTCGTCAATATCTGAGCGAGAAACGTAGTGTTCGGTCAGGATGCGGCCTTCCGTTATCGCGAGTTGTGTATTGCCACGACCATCGACGTGGACATACATGCAATAGCGTCCTGTCGCTTTTCCTGTGCCCAGTTTTTTCACACGCTTTTTTAATATTTTTTTGTCGACTTCGAACTCTTCGTCGACTCCTAGATCGGCTGCGATGTGGGCAAGAGTTCCATTGTCGGATTTATTGGTGCGAGGTGACTTTGATCGTCGAGAACGGGATGCTGTTTTTTGCGGTGCATCATTCGCAACCGCATCAGAACTCTTGCGAGATCGACGGCGTGTTTGTGGTTCCGAAGCTGGAGCTGAGGCTGGTGTCATCTGAGCCACAACATCTGCAGAAATTGTTGCACCAATAGTTGGCTTCAGGGGGCGCGTTGGCTTTGCGGGCTCGGTCTGATCTTTTTCTGCCGCGACAGTACGCTTTCGCGTCCTCGTTTTCGGCTTGGCTTCAGTATCTTCTTGGACAGGCGTCGTTGATTCGTTCAAATCAGACACATCAGCCTTTTCAATGAGGGCTTCAGGAGTAGCTGCGACACGTCGCGTGCGCTTTCGCGTTCCCGTAGCTTCCGTTGATTCTTTGGAAGCAGGGCTTGCTGCTTTCGGAGTTTCTGCGAGCAAAGAAAGGACTTCCGCGAGAGAGTCGGGATCAGCTGGCTTTACATCAACATCTTGTTTTGCTTCAACGAGAATGTCTTCGTTCGTGAAAACTCGATCGTTATCGATATCAAGTTCACTAGGAACTTCGACTCGTCGACGACGTCGTCGAGGTGAATCAGATTCAGGAAGCTCGTTTAGTTCAGTTGTTGTGCTATCTGACGTGGAGACGTCAGTTGTTTCGGATTGTATATCGGACATGGTAAACCTTTGAGTGTAAAAGAAGTGAGGGAAAGGGATGTCCACGTCGAGATCATTAACCAGACACAAGAGATCAGCGTAAGCGCTGTAGTCATTAATGCTGGATCGAGAATCTTATTCAACGGGTCGTCCCTTCTTGGTTCGACGGATGACACAGGCGATGTGTTCAAAAAGCGTAAAAAGTGCATTTTAACCATTGCCTGGCATTTCTGTATGCGAACTACTTCCATTGTACTCGACATCGAGCCACGTTTCCTGTAGCGCGCCCGTTTCGCCCCCTATTGGACAACAAAAGATGATTAGTGGTATCTTGGAGATTACTCACTAGAAAAGCTATCTCTCACTCTTCTTGTACTCAATCATTACCAACCAAAGGAAAATTTCCATGATTAAAAGGCTATTGGTCTTCCTCACTGTTTTCGCATCATTCGCAGTTGCTCTGCCTGTCAGCTCTGCATTTGCCGACCCTATTCGAAATGCCACCGAGAGTGCAGAAGCGGGCGGATGTCGTATCATCGTTTCAGGTGTGACTGTGAAGCAGGTTCAGAGAAAGGTCGGAGTTTCCGATGATGGTGTGCTCGGACCGATTACCTGTAATGCAATTAAGGCATACCAATGCACAAAGAACTTAAGCGTTGACGGGGTCGTTGGACCCAACACATGGGGCATCATGCAGGGCAATGCCGCTCCTGCCGGCACACGCATTTGTGCAGATCTCAAGAATCAAAAAATGTGGCTCACAAAAAATGGTGTTCGAACATACACCGCAGTGCGGATGCGTTCGGGTAACCCAGATCTAGGTTCCAGCAACATAACAAAAACAGGCAACTTCACTATTTATTGGAAAGATATTGATCACATATCTTCAATCTTTGGGACTCCAATGCCCTATTCGATGTTTTTCTACGGAGGACAAGCAATCCATGAATCCAGCTTTAGCACTACTGGTAGTCATGGCTGCATCAACGTAACCAACGCTGACGCAAAGAAATTCTGGAACAACTCTCCTGTGGGCACACCCATCAGCATTTGGGGTGTACGACCCCGCGGTCAGTTCTGAGTCTATTAGTCGGCACGCAAGCAAAGCTCACGTGCCTCGCGGTCGCTCGTCCCTCGCTCCCTGTGA
>CALMUU010000179.1 GCA_937872965.1 uncultured Actinomycetes bacterium | reverse complement strand
TATGCCAGCGACAACCACGCATCCTATTGAAAACGAAAGCGATACCCATAGTGTGGTTGCGATGTCTGTCATTGCAAAAAGGATGCTTGTAATAACTGTAACAACAACACCACATACATATGCATACGAAACAACTTTGTAATGTTGAAGTGCAATACATGCTTGAAGAAGTGTTTGAGCAATGAGAAAGATGCAACTTCCTATTGATAATACGATGAAGTGAGAGAGCGATAATTGGAATTTATCTTCACCAAAAAGCGCTTGTCCGATTATTGTTCCTAAAAGTGCAATAAATGCTACACCTGTAACGCTTAGGACAACGACAAGCGAGAAGAGTTTGCGAAACTGATGACGGAATTCACTGTGGTCGCCTGTTGCGTGAAGGGCGGATAGTTTAGGAAGAAGAGCTGCTTGAACTGCCATAAAGCCAATGACCGGGATGCGTGCAATGAAGAATGCATTTGTAAAATAACGGGCCGTTTGCCCCGTCTCTCCTTCAATGACATTTGTAAGGAAGAGGGAGGAGTAGGCCAGTGTCTGCGAGAGTACAGAACTTGAAACTAAGTACATCAATGCAGTGCCGAGTTCTCGTTTCGATGCATGTGAACCAGGGATAATAAGTTTTTTTAGGAGTGGCCCAAAGGGAATCACTACCAATAGTGGGGTAATACCCATTGCAAGTCCGTAGTAGCCAACATTCTTGACACCGAAACTGGCCAAAGCAACAACTGCAATGAAACGTATTGTTCCTTCTGCTGCAAGTGAAGCGCCGTACGAACCAAATTTATGATTACCCGAGAGAACGCCTCGAGAGCAGTGTAAAAATCCGTAACCAATGATGCCGACGATGAAACCAAGTTGGAGAAAGCCATTGTCGTGAAATACGTGATGAACAAAAACGGGGCTCAGTGCAGCGACGATACACGCAACAATCAATGCAATGGAAAGTGCCATGAGCGCTGCGATTCGAATAATGGGTTGACTTCCATCTTTGTGCGCAGCACGATGAGAAATTGCTCGACTAATTTCTTGTTCAAGAGGAAGAAACAAACCGGGTCCCACGACAAAAATGAGACTCCAAAAAGCACCAAAACCTGCGTAAGCTCGATCGCCCACAGCACGGTTGACCAGAATGACCACGATATAACCTGTGAGAGCACCCACGATCATACCTGCAGCTATTGCAAAAGTACCAGGAGGAATAGTATCTACAATTTTCTTTTTACGGGTAACTGGTGTTGTCATTTACGTCCGTTCGTAGGATCATCGACAAGGATATATATGTCTGTAGATATGAGCATATAGCCTAATTCGCGACAGGTCGTTGTGGGGAACATAACGCACTAATTAGTAGTCGTGCGAAAGACTTCAGCTAATCGATAGTTCAGCCTATCAATTTGTTAGGATTAGCAGATGACCCAGAATACCCAGTCACGTATTTTACTTGTGATTCCTACCCTGGGCCAGCGGCCTGATTACTTACGTCAAACACTTGATTCCATAAAAAGTCAACAAGGTGTTATCTACGATATCGTCATGATTTTTCCGCTCGACAATGAAGAAACTATGCAGCTAGCTCATGAAGTTAATGCAATCATTGTCGATGATCCCGGTGGCATCTCAGCTGCGGTTAATGCCGGGATTGCGCAAGCTCAACCGCGCCATGAATTCATTGGTTGGATAGGTGATGACGACTTACTAGCGACTGACTCATTGAAAACGGCCATTGAAGTTCTCGATCAAACCTCAGACGCAGTATTGGCATTTGGTTTTTGTGATTATATCGACGACAGGGGAGAAAAACTATTTACAAATCGTGCTGGGAATTGGGCGCCTTGGCTGATGACGTGGGGACCGAACTTGGTACCTTGCCCCGGAACGGTTTTTCGAAAATCAGCATTAGATAAAGCCGGCGAATTTGATGTCGAAAATAAGTACTGCATGGACTTAGATATGCTTTTAAGATTGAGAAAACTTGGTAAATTCGTGAATACAAAGAGAACTATGGCCTCATTCCGATGGCACTCAACATCGACAACTGTTGTGAATCGAGTCAAGTTACTCAAGGAAGTGAAACAGGTGAAGCGTAAACATCTGTCTCCGGTACTCAGAAAATTCGCACCTATATGGGAGCCTCCTGTATCAATTGCAACCACATTTGCTGCAAAAAGTGTTAATCGTAAGGCTCAAAAGCTGAAGAAATAATAGTGATTCTTTGCATTCAGCTAAGTCTGAGCTGAACGTCGATCTGGATTACTATAAAACATTGAACACGACGATTAGAAGGCTTAATTATCCATGAAAAAGACTGCTTTGATCACCGGTATCACTGGGCAAGACGGCTCGTATTTAGCGGAGCTTCTTTTGGAAAAAGGATATGGTGTCCATGGGATTGTGCGCCGATCATCGACATTTAATACAGGGCGGATCGAACATATCTTCCAGGATCCACACGTAATGGGAAGACAGCTTACGCTTCATTATGGCGATCTTACGGACAGCAGTAATCTCTCGCGTCTAATCGAAGCCATTCAGCCAAATGAGATATATAACTTAGCTGCCCAAAGCCATGTACGTGTTAGTTTTGACATGCCCGAATATACAGGTGATGTAGTTGCCATCGGGACTCTGCGACTTTTAGATGCGATACGAGATTCACAAGTGAATACCAGAATTTATCAAGCTTCTTCATCTGAAATGTACGGTCTTGTCCAGCATGTTCCCCAGTCTGAAGAAACTCCTTTCTATCCACGCTCACCCTATGGCGTTGCAAAAGTGTACGCGTATTGGATAACAAGGAATTATCGCGAAAGCTATAACTTATTTGCAAGTAATGGAATTTTGTTTAACCATGAATCCCCTCGACGTGGAGAAACGTTTGTTACACGAAAAATCACAAGGGGCCTTTCACGCATCAAGCTTGGTATTGATGAAAAACTTTACCTGGGTAATCTCGAAGCAAAGCGTGACTGGGGTTATGCAAAAGAGTATGTCGAAGGCATGTGGATGATGTTGCAGCAAGATGAGCCAGACGACTTTGTCTTAGCCACAAATGAAACGCATACTGTACGCGAGTTCGCAGAATTGACTTGCGAGGCATTGGGAATAGATCTGGAATGGCGGGGAACCGGTATTGAGGAAGAAGGTATTGATGTACAAACCGGTAATCCCATTATTCGTATTGATCCGGAGTACTTTCGTCCTGCTGAAGTCGATCTTCTCATAGGAGATTATTCGAAAGCTAAAAAGGTGATGGGATGGGAGCCCAAGACAACATTTAAAGAGCTAATCAATCTAATGACTCAAGCAGATTTTGCTAGAGAAAGTTCGAAAGTAGACAATAAAAATGATTAGACTAATTAAATCAACATTTATTCATGAACAGGAAACCAAAGAAGCACTTGCTGAATTTATTCTTAATGAATCTATTCTTAGTATGGGTGAACAGTGTAGAAAGTTTGAGATCGCATTTGCTGCAAAACAACAGACTAAACATGCTGTATATGTAGGAAATGGAAGTGTTGCTAATCTCTTGCTAATCCAGTCAATGATGAATACGGGCTACCTTTCCCCTGGGGACAGGGTAGGATTTTCGGCATTGACTTGGCCCACGAACGTGATGCCACTCATTCAGCTGGGCCTCGTTCCTGTTGCAATTGACTGCGAAATAGAAACACTTAATATTTCACCTCGCAAGCTTGAAGAAAAAATCGGTACCCTCAGGGCCCTTTTTCTTACCAACGTGTTGGGTTTTTGCGATGAGATTGAACAGATCAAGGATATGTGTACAAAGAACGAGGTCATCTTTCTTGAGGATAATTGTGAATCGCTTGGTTCTCAAATTAACGGCAAGCTTCTAGGGAACTTTGGTTTAGCCTCTACATTCTCCTTCTTTGTAGGACATCACATGTCTACTATTGAAGGTGGAATGGTATGTACCAGCGATGACCATCTTCACGAATATCTTGTAATGGGTCGTGCGCACGGATGGGATCGAAATCTGGCGCCGTCCACTCAAGCAACGTTGCGTGGTGATGCTGGCATTACAGAGTTTTATGCTAAATATACTTTTTATGACTTAGCTTCTAACTTCCGACCTACAGAAATCAACGGGTTCATTGGTAATACTCAGATCGCTTACTGGGATCATATCGTAGGCAAGCGGGCTGAGAACTTTGCTGCTTTTGAAGCCGCAATAAGATTAAATGATGACTTCTATCAGTACGAGCTCAAACATATGGATGTTATATCGAATTTTTCGATGCCGGTGATTTGTAAAACGCCAGAATTAGCAGAGAAATATCGAACCAGGTTTTCTGATGCCAATGTTGAGATTAGACCAGTGATTGCCGGCAATATGACCAAACAGCCTTTTTATAAAAAGTACGTACAAGATGAGTCAACTCAACCAAATTCTGATCTTATTCATGCTAATGGTTTCTATTTCGGAAATAATCCTGAATTGACCGACTTTGAAGTTGTAACCCTTTGTGAACTACTCAAGAAATAGATAGGTTCAGTAAATATGGAGAAAGATTCACCAATATTTGTTTCTGGGCATAATGGTTTAGTTGGTTCAGCTGTTGTTCGAAACCTCCTTAATCAAGGTTTTACAAATATCATTACCCGCAGTCGGTCAGAATTAAATTTGATGGACGCCAAAGCCGTTATGAATTTCTTTTGCGCTGTTCAACCTGAGTATGTCGTAGATTGTGCTGCCAAAGTTGGGGGAATAAAGGCAAACATGACTTATCCTGCAGAGTTTCTTTACGAAAATCTCCAGATACAAAATAATTTGATTTGGTCAGCGAAGGAAACGGAAGTAAAAACATTTCTCTTTCTGGGAAGTTCATGCATTTATCCACGTGATTGCGCGCAACCCATGAAAGAAGAATACTTCATGCAGGGCAAGCCAGAACCTACAAATGAAGCGTACGCCTACGCCAAAATTAGCGGAATGAAACTATGTGAATACATTTATGACGAATATAAAATGAATTTCATTTCGTGTATGCCTACAAATGTATACGGTGAGAACGATAATTTTAACCCTGAAACTTCCCATGTCATTCCATCTTTGTTGCGTCGTATCCATGAGGCGAAAGTTGCTGGCGATCCTGAAGTTGTGATTTGGGGAACAGGAACAAGTCGCAGGGAATTTCTTCACGTCGAAGACGTTGCGGGAGGAATCACTTTCTTGCTGGAAAATTATGATGCGAAGCAATTTCTCAATATCGGTACCGGAGAAGACGTCTCAATCAAAGAATTGTCAATGATGATTAGCGAAATCGTTGGATACGATGGAGAACTTGTTTTTGATCCAAACAAACCTGATGGAATGCCAAAAAAATTGCTTGATGTTTCAAAAATCCATGAATTGGGATGGAGGCATACGATTGAGCTTGCAGAAGGTCTCAAACGAACCTATGCATGGTATTTGGATAACGTGAGCAAATCATGAAAACCCGGACACTCTTGATTCTTGCTGCAGCAACGGCTCTTTTGATCATTGTCTCGTTTGCGGTCATGTTTTCTGATTACGCATCACAGATATAGGCCACCTGCAGCGGATCGGGCTATAGGTCTTTCTCTTTTTTTATTAGTTCTGTTTCAAGGAGCGCTATCTTTCGAGCAAGTTGAACAATTGTTTGATTGAGCTGACGATATTTTATATAACTGTGCATTCCTAGGAATACAACTGCAACAGAACTGGCGTATAACAAGAGATCTGCTCCACGTCCGACACCTACTTCCTCTGCAATGTCATTCATGATGTTTGGATAGAGGATGGAGAAAATTGCGAAAGCAACAAACGCAAACATTGCAATCTTGCGCCATGCGCGAATTTTCGCAGAGTCTCGTTTGGTTACAAGGTACAGAGTCACCAGAACAAAGCAGGAGATAAGAATTATTTTGATAATCATTTTGTAAGCTTTCGTAAGATGAGATCAAAGCTTATATTAACGGCATTCATAACTGCCTGTCCTTTTGCTTTGGAATATTCGGTATAAATGATGGTGCAGGGTAGTTCCTGGAAGGCGTATTTGTTTTGTTTGATTTTTTCCACAATTTCTGATGCATGTGCCATATCATTCATTGTGATATCGAGTGTTTCAGCCACATGACGGTTGAAGACGCGGAGACCATTGTGGGCATCGGTGAGCTTTAAACCGCTTGTCGTATTCGAGAAAAATATAGCAAGCTTCAAAACTATTCTTTTGAGCTGCGACATATTTTCAGCCTTGCCTAAGAACCGAGAACCAAGGGTGATGTCTACTTTGGGATGTTCTTCTAAATACTTCACCATCATGTCGACATCTTCGAGTTGATGTTGTCCATCAGCATCGAATGTTACAAAATATTTAATGTGATCAAGAGTGAGTGCATATTCAATGCCCGTTTGAAGGGAAGCGCCTTGTCCCATATTTATAGGGTGGTTAATTAGCACTGCATCAGTGTCACCTATCTGCTCGTTTGTGTCGTCAGAACTTCCGTCGTTGACGCAGATGACGGTTGAGTATTCGTCAAGAACCTTTTTGATGACGCCTGCAATGACAGGTCCTTCGTTGAAAACGGGAATAATGAATGCGACATCGTTGCGAATAGACATGTGTGTTTCCCCAAGTACGAAGTGAATTTAATACCAGACTAGTGGGTCAATTGTTGATTAACGGGTCTGGTGGGTTCATGGTCTGTAGTTATGAAATGGCATCTGTTTCAATGGGCTGACATCGGGAGGAGAGCCACTCTATTGACCATGGGCGTTCTAAAGTCGTACGCATGCCAGCTACGCCATCAACTTTGATTCGATCGGATGGAGCACTTTGATCATTTGTAGGCGTGAAATCATAGAAAAAGTATTGTTTGGGATTCTTTTCCAATAATTCTTTACGTATCGAGTCTTTATCTTTTTCCGTAAGGAGTGCTACATTGAAATAAAAGGAATCTTGAGTCCAACGACCTTGAAGTGTTCCCGCTGCCTTTTGAAAAATGTAGTCATTCAATCCACCGCAATCTGACATGACGATCACGATCTGATTGTTTTGCTCCGCCTTCTCGATTGCCTTTGAAAGATCGGCTAGTTGTAAAGCGTTAGGAGAGAGCGTGAGCTTTACCGTCTGCGTAGATGCAATCCCCACCAACATATAGAGGGCGATAGCAATGCAGACACATGCGACGAGCGGGAAGGCTTTCAATTTTTCAAAGGAAATGAATGAGCTGATGGCTTTGCTGGTAAGAAAAACACAAATAGCAACTCCGATAAAGAGGGCAGTAAAGGGAATCCATACTATTGACCATGCCAACTTATAGGTATAGTACGAATAATGATGAGTGTTTCTCTGCTGATAAATTGCGAAAACGCTTAGTGCGCCTAATCCGGATAGAACAAAAAAGAATGCTGCCCAATCAATGGAGCGGGTGGATTTCTTCAGCGCCATACGTGAAATGAGATATGCGAGAATGAGTGTTGCGACAACAGCACAGTAAACGATGATGCGATTAATATCGATGAGTTGAACTCCGCCGGGAAGATTTGCGATATCACTTACCTTCCAGTTGTAAATAAAGAACTGCGCATAGACTGGTAAAAGTGAAAATGCAGACCCTGCTGCAAGGATGACGAAGGGAGCGAGAAGCGGTTTAATTTTCCTCTTGCGAAGAGATTGGAAAAACTCGGGCGCTATCCTCATGGCTAGGAACGCAGCGGCAACAGGGGTGAGCAACCACCATGTTTGCCCGATGATGATGAGTGGAATGATCCGTATGACAGATCGTTGGATTTGCCTGTTTTCTTTATTTTCTTGAAATGTTGCATTCGATTCGATGAGAAAGAGTGAAAGTAGTCCAATCATTGCTGCTGATTGTGAGTAAAAGCCATAGGAAATAATGGGAAATGACAAAACTTTTAATGCAAACAAGACCATTGCTAAAGCAGCAATAAAGCGATACTTTTCGTTCATATTTTTTATCGAACGAAGAACCGACATTACAACACACGCAGCTAAGCCAATCGCCATGCCGACGAAGAAGAAGTGACTCAGTACGTACGCCCATAAGAGCGAAGTGATATCTGCGCGTTCCTGGCCGCCAATCGCCAGAATATCGTGGACACCTACCTTCACGTTGCTCGTTGCGCTATGTGATAGCTGTGCATAGGAAGAAACAGTGGGTATTAAGTAATCGTTCCATTGTGTCGTCGAGTCAAAATAAGTTGATGTACCTGTTTTATTGATTGCTTGAATGATGTTGATATGAGTCAAGCTGTCTTCACCCTGAAAGGCTTGAGTCATAAGTTTGTCCCGAGTGGAAATTCTATCTGCACCTGGCTGATTACGTCCAGGAGACAATAGCAAAGTACATGCTACGAATAAGGCGGTTATCCCTACGGCTACGAACCAACCGACTGTTGTAAGTGAGATGGTTTTCTCCTTTTGAGTTGCTACTGTTTCGCTTCTTTTGTTGCGTAACTGGAGAAATCCGGCTGCGGCCAGTGTGATGATGAGAACGAGAGTCCACACGTATTTGTTAACTGGACAAAAAGCAAAAAGGAAAGCATTGAGCGCGGCTGTTCCCGTAATACCTAAAAAGGGAATATCGATATTAGGTACGAGATTGCGGATTCCAATGTGGCATAACCATAGCAATGCAAGAAATTCCAAGAGTTGAAATTGTCTAATACTACTCATATTGGTCTCCTTTGACTCACTAACAAGCTTGTCATCTTAGAGCAAGTCAAATCGGTAAAAAGACTGCATATCGAGAATGCAAAGAAATGCTAGCTGACATAGGGCTGTAGTCCGAGCCCGCGACAAAGAAGTTCACATGTCTGATACTGCACAACCCCCTAAAAATGATCAAATTGCATTTATTCATATTCTTAGTTGCGCGGCAATTCTTCTTGTGATGTGGTCGCACTTCTCGGGGATGTGGTTGGTGCAAAAACAAATTGGATGGAAACCTCAAGAACTATGGGTGAAACTTTTTGTTACGCCATTCCATATTTATCAAAATGGTGGCCATCTGGCGGTTCTGCTTTTTTTCCTTGTGAGTGGCTATATCATTACTCATACATCATTAAGAGAAAGTCATCTCGATTATGCAGTAAAAAGAGCTGTGAGGATTCTTCCCGTCCTTATCGTAGGTTCGCTTATTGCCTGGGGGATAGCTCGTTATGGTGCGCCTCGAAACTACTTGTTTTTAGGCGAAGGAACAGCCTCTGTTAAACGTTGGATAAGTTCTCTATTCTTGCTTGATGGATTTAGAACTCCTGCACGAATGGTGAGCGTGACTTGGACTCTCTTTATCGAAGTTGTTTTTTATATATTTACTTTTGCTCTTCTTAGCATTTCGCGTAAGAACCCTCTCCGTGCCACATGGATGATGGTGGGCCTTTACATTGTGGCGTTTCTCATCATGCACAAAGTGAGCTACTTCCAAGGTTCACCCAATACTGCTGCAATTACGCTGACAGCTTTTTTTATCGTAGGGCGAGCAATTTATTTGTGGCATAAAGGTCACACTTCAGGGTTTGATTCATTTCTCGTTAGTGCAACCTGTCTCTTTGTTTTTGTTCTCTTTACAGAGGCTGACGATCCGGGTTACCTTTTTCGATATAAGGGATACGAAGCAATGGCAACCTATGTTGCGGGATTAATTATTTTTCTTGCATGTTTGAGATGGTCACCGCGGTCGGTATTTAAGCCAATCAGTATTATTGCAGATATCAGCAACTCAATTTATATTTTGCATGTACCTGTTGGACTTCTTGTTATTAATATTTTGGGTGAACGTGATTATCCATACACTCTTATTTTTGTTTGCGCAGTAGCAGTGACATTTGCTGTCAGTTATCTTTCCTATTTGGCAATAGAGCTGCCGACACGTAAGGCTGGACGGGCATTGCTCAAAAGGTATGAAGGCAGGAAAGCAGCTCTTAGTACTGATGCCCCAGTTCCGTAAGGCTATACGGCTACAGGATTATGTGTTGGCCTTGATCTGACGAGTTTTTTCATTTTGAGTGCTGGCTTTTCCACCACAAACCCCACACGAAAACTGATAGACACGCCCGTTTTTTCATCAAATTAAGCTAACAAACATCAATTCGCTCAAAAAACGATACCTGACCAGGAACAACAACCAAAACCATCAACGCAAAACGATACTTAACTCAAAAATTGCGAATGTGGTCAATGGCTCGTTTGTACAGCGTTACGAGGATTTAATTCGTCCATCGGTAGTTTGCGAACCCAGAAGGTGTGAAAATTCGAACCTTTTCAGCCCCGACTACAACTTCAGGCAACCCAGTATCCTTTACGATAATGTCAAATTCTTCAACAGCCTTTGTATACATAGACTCAGATCTCAAATATTTTAGATTTTTCTCCGCTATGTCTTTCCGGCCCCATTTATATGCAAGCATTATGCCGCCTAGGGCAGAATAAAGAAATTCCGCACCGCTTACTTCTAGTTCTGAATTTTTCCCGATGCGATGGTCGTGATAGACGACTGCTTGCGGGCAGAAAACAATTTTTCTATTTTCTAAACGGACTCGCCATGAAAGATCAACATCGTCACAGTACATAAAGAAACTCTCGTGATCAAATCCATCGAGCTTTTCAAAAAGTAACCTATCGATAAAGAGACAACAGCCCGAAGCAAATGATGTCTCACGAGTTACTAAGTCGTAGTCTTTAGGATGCTCCATAGGAATCTGAGATGCCTCGGCTATTCCCACGGATGGATCATCGAATTCATTACACAAAATTGAAATCAGTCTCGGTGAGGCAACGACGTCAGGATTGATAATTCCAAGTATGTCTGCTGTTGAATTCTGAGCAAGTCGATTTTGACCACCTCCATGCCCAAGGTTTTCGTTAAAAAATTCGTAGGTAACGGCAAGTGAGCTATCAGAAAAATTTCGACACCATGTTGACGGATCACCTATCAACGCCTCGGGAGAGCAATCTCCAATACGATATACAATTTTGCCGATATTTCCATTTTCGATGGCAAGTGCTGATGATTGCTTAAGCGAAAAAATGAGTTTCTCGATGCTTGCAATATCATTTTTAAAAATAACTGACTGTAATTGCAGTGAAAGGGACCGAGAATTCATAACGGTGGTATTCTAGACCTCAAATTATGAAATCAATGTCTTCGCAGCCGTGCGAATCTCAATATATGAAATACGAAAATTTTATTGTGAGTGAAAAAATATCTCGTGTGCCCCTCGAGGATATAAGTGTCCACTCGAAAGCCAGCTATCCCACCACTCCTCTATTTTCAGTCATAATGAGAACACAAGGATTGAGACGCGATCTCATGGAACAAGCGATTGTCTGTCTTGTCGCACAGGAATGTCAAGATTTCGAGCTTGTTGTTGTCATGCATAATGTTAAATCAGACGGATGCGAAACGGTTGAAAAGCTCATTGGAGATTTCGGCCCTCAATTAAAAGATCGTGTGACAATTGTTTCATTACAAGGAGGTCAGCGCGGAGTTCCATTAAATGCAGGGATTGATGTAAGCCGCGGTGATTACATCGTTTTTCTCGACGACGACGACCTTGTATTTGCTCACTGGCTTAGTGAGTTCAAACGAGTGGGCGAACTCAATCCTGGAAAAATAGTTCGAAGTCGGTGTGTCGATCGCTTTGTAACAAGTGTTAACAATTCGCGTATTCCATCATACGTCGAAAGTGGACTTCAGGATGATCGAGCACGCACTTTTTCGCTTACCCAGCATTTTTTTATCTCGCAGACGGTCATTCATTCGTACGCGACGCCTCGCGCATCAGTTATCTCTGCAGAGTCTTATTTCGACGAAACATTTCCCGTGGTTGAAGACTGGGACTTTCTTCTGCGCAATGCTGAATTATGGGGGGTTGTTGATACAGATTCGATTACTTGTGTTTACAATCGCTGGACAAATAGTGGATCGTCACTACATCTTCATGAACGTGACACGTGGGAGCAATTACACAACAGAGTATTACAACGATTTAGTAAGCGCGGTGTTCTTGTTGGACCTGGCGAGCTTGTGAATCTATATCGTATGTGGCTAGAACATGAAAGATTTAAAACCTTTGCGGCTTCGATGCTTAGTAGCGGCGACTCCCTTATGATTAATAAGAAAGAAAATGCTTTGTGTCGATCAATACAATATGTTCAACATCAGAAATCGTTGCCGCACGACCCATCTGCGAAGCAAGCAGTGAAAGTCTTAGCCAAGAAAGTTATTCCTCGGAGATTGCATAGAAAATTCGCACAGTTGTTAAGATTTCTAACCGCTCGAAGAGGGAGACGTTAATGATTCCCTTAGGGAAACAGTTCGTATCAGGGTATTTCTTATATACGAATATTGGTGATGCATATTGTTATGGAGATTTAGATTTCTATGGAACAATTTCGGATCTCTTCGGAGAGACAGCATCCATCGTTGCCAGCATTACTCTTGAACATGGGATCCAAATGGTTTCCGTTGACGGCACTGTATATACGCTGGCAAATAATCCCGATAAACACGAGATTCCGAATGTAACAAAAGTAGTCGATGCCATAGTTATTGATGATTCCGTTGCTGTACTTAAAGCTCAAGGAGAACTTGTTGATACTGACGGCAAAGTAATAATTAAATTTGGGAGCGATTCTACCGATGCGGCATTTCTTTCCTGTGCGCTTTCTTCCGACGGGTCGAGTGTCTACGCATTGGATGCGAATGGTTGTGTTCATGGTGGGCAAGGGGCACAACATCACGGAGATTTAACAACAATTGGAGAGTCGCGAGCGCGTGCTCGGGATTTCGCGTGCTCACCTTGGGGAAATGGCTACTGGATTATTGATGATATCGGTGGCGTCTTTTGTTTTGGAGATGTGGACTACTTCGGCTCGGTCCCGGGTGACGGTCAAACATGTGTTGCGCAAAAGATAATTCCTTCTCCAACGGGATATGGGTATTGGATTATCGATCGCCGAGGGATGGTCCTTCCTTTTGGGGACGCTGCCTATTGCGGCCATCCGAAACCCGAAGAAGTCACGGGTGATGTCATCGGAATGGTTCCTGTATTGAGATCCGATCGACGAGACCACGAATGGCTCTTCACTCAACTAGTGAATAACGACATTGCTCAATTGATGGGAGATCCGTTGAGAGAATTCGATGAACCCATTGCGCAATAAATAACATTGAACGAATCATGAAAACACGCACTCTTCTTATCCTTGCCGCGGTCACAGCACTCTTGATTCTTGTGGCATTTGCCGTCGTTTTTAGCGATTATTCATCTCAGCTGAATTAGCTCACTGCTTACATAGTTCAGCGCCCGAATAAGAGGAGCTAAGTGATCTGTTTTAAGATTCATGCCTATGACAGATACCCAAAATTTTGATGTAGTAGTTCTTGGTGGCGGTCCTGGTGGATATGCAGCCGCTCTCTATGGAGCAGCAGCGGGTCTAAACATTGCTCTGATTGAAGAGTTGCGTGTGGGCGGAACATGCTTGCACCGCGGATGTATTCCTGCCAAAGCACTTTTGCAAACTGCTGAGGTAACACGAACAATTAAGCACGCCGCGAATTTTGGTGTGACGAGTTCTGAACCAACAGTAGATTTTTCTGCAATTCAAGATCGTAAAAATGCTGTCATCAACCAGATGACGGGTGGTCTTGAGGGTTTACTCAAACGCCGCAAAGTCACAGTGTTCAATGATCGTGGATCCGTTGCTGACGCAAGCAAAAAGCAAGTTACTCTTTCCGATGGAACAGTTGTGGGTGCAACACGCGGATTGATATTGGCCACCGGTTCATCTCCACGAGAATTTCCGGGAACTACTTACGACGGGGAAGTGATCCTCTCTTCGGACCACGTATTGAATCTTGAATATGCACCCAAGTCTGTTGTCATCATCGGTGGTGGAGCAATTGGATGTGAATTCGCCAGCTACTTGGGCGAAATGGGTTCAGCTGTTACTCTTCTTGAAGTTGCCCCTTCTCTTCTTGCCGGTTGTGACAAAGATGCAGCAGCGGTTGTGCAGAAGTCCTTCATCAAGCGAGGAATGACTGTTCTTGCGGGTGTGAACGTTGATTCTATTTCGCGCAAGGGATCAAAGGGAACTGTTTTCTATACTGATGGTGAAGGCACCAAACAAACTCTCGAGGTCGATGCAGTGATCGTCAGTGTCGGACGTCGTCCGCGCAGTGAAGGTATTGGAATTGCTGAAGCAGGCATCGTGATTGACGAACGAGGGTTTGTTTCTGTCGATGGGAATATGCGCACAAACATTGAAGGCGTATATGCAGTGGGTGATCTTGTCGCTACTCCTCAACTTGCGCACGTAG
>CALMUU010000178.1 GCA_937872965.1 uncultured Actinomycetes bacterium | reverse complement strand
ATCCTGGGCTTCACCAGTCATCCTGAGCGAAGCGAAGGATCTCCGCGAAGCGGGTGTACGGGATTTGCAAAACAGAGATTCTTCGCTTCGCTCAGAATGGCAATGAGGATTACACTATTGAACTTATTGACGGGCTATGGCGCAGCTTGGTAGCGCGCTTGTCTGGGGGACAAGAGGTCGTGGGTTCAAGTCCCGCTAGCCCGACCAACAATTACCCCAGTGGGTATCACAAACTTCCGCTAGCCCGACCGCTGCGTTTATCTTCGCACCTTACGGGACCTGAACGGTGCTTGCGGACGCATCTCCATGATTACTGTGGTTACAACGTAATATTCCAAACTTCCGAAGAATTGTCGAAGTAGTATTCTGAAATGTCTATGTTTACTCACGCAATTGTATTCCGGCAATATCGCCCTGAAGATAATCAGGAAGTAAAGCACCTTCATGAAAAAGCGTTACGAGATACGAATGCTTACGAAGAATGGGATTGGAAAAAATACGATAAAGATCTTGATGAGATAGAAAATTTCTACATGAATAACGATGGTAATTTTGTTGTCGGTCTGCTGGACGACAAGATTATTGCAATGGGGGCCTACCTCCGACTCGATGAAACTACCGCGAAGCTCAGGCGGATGCGTGTGGAACCAGAACTTCAGAAACAGGGCATAGGCAGACAACTTCTAGACCTCCTTGAAACAGAAATTCGCGATCGTGGATATATATCGATTGAATTAAATACGACAATAAATCAAGTAGCTGCACAAAAACTCTATGAACAAACTGGCTATCATGTAGATCGTCGCGAAACTGAAGGTTGGCCTATAGAGCTCATTTATTATCGCAAAGAGCTCGATATTTAATACGCGGTTGCATACGCGCTTTTACCGTCAGAAACAACATGCATAGGCGCAAATGTTATATGCAGCCCTGGAGCTATTTCGCGCACAACAGAATTTCTCCCCAGACCGACAGGAGTGTTCGCCACTCCTTTATGTCTACCATCGGTTTCTAAAAACAATGAAAGAGGAGGTTTCGACCACAATGACCGAGTGCCGTGTTGAGAAACGCCGGGTCTGAACAGCCTTGGTAATGATGGGGTAGTAAGCAACACAGGAACATTGCATCGAGCGAGCAGCTCACCCTCGATCGCTCTTTTCTCTGATCTCAGTGGACGGTTGTCGGCAAAAGCGATGGCTACTTCACAATCTTGACCGTCAGGGTGAGTGGCGCCTATCACATGATCAAAAACAACGGCATGAGGAGGTATATCTCGGTTGCTTAGGGTAAAGTTCGCTCTCTGTGAATCACGCCCACGATGATACTGAAGAAACCATTGGATCCCTTCTGCTGGGTCACTTTGAAATTCGATAATGGGAATGTGATCAGAGTCAAAGTGATGCAAATATCGAATCATCTCATAAAAATCAATAAGTTCTGAGGGTGTTCCATAACCTAGGGGCCAGTCTGTTGTTGAACTGAGACGCTTGAGTTGAATCGGTGGTGAATCTTTCGTGATTGCGTGAAATCCACTCCACATGGAATCTCCAATTTGTATGGAATTGCCGTGAAGTTGATGGAGTTCTCCGTACGTTCCTACGTAATATCGACCGTGTTGTGCGGGATCAGCAAACATGAATCTGTTCAGGCCTTCAACTGCATCCCATATACTGAAATTAATTCCCATTTCAAAAAGCCGCGGATCGTATCCGTACGCTTCCGGGACGTATTTATTTCGAGCGTAGCCTCCAGCTCTTTGGTGTTGTTGCCAGGAGGCAAGATTGAAGTTAGTACCTTTACTTCCAAACTCGTGTCCAGACCATTTGACCTGATAAGTGTCGAAGATGTCCGATGGTCCTGCATATTCCAAACGATGTTCGCTGCGGACAAAATATCCGTTAGCAGCGCACTCGTTAGCTTCATCAAAACTTGCATAACGAACGGGAACGAAGATGCCTTGGCTTTCGACGTAATTTCCTAATTCAAGTTTTGGTTTTTGAGGAGGATTTCTCAAGTAATGATCGCCATCAAGAGGAATTTGAAGAAGTGGCATAAATATCAACATCCTTGTCTCTGTAGTCAAAAGATTTTACCACTATGATCGTGATGGTGAAGGGCCGAATACTGACCATACCCAATGTGATCACCATTGCACGACTTATTTTTCTTGTTCCCTTTGTTTTCATTACATTGAATAGCCCTATCACGGGTGCCATCATCGCAGCGGTCATAGGTTTTACCGATTACCTCGACGGGTGGATTGCAAGGCATTTCCATCAAGAATCAGAACTTGGACGCATTCTTGACCCCATTGCTGATCGAACGCTTACTTTTACAAGCTTCATCGTGTTTATTGTCACAGGAACATTGCCATTGTGGTTTGCCATCGTCGTAGGCATACGTGAACTCGCTGTGAGTTTGGGAACACTCGTGATCTTTCGGAAAAAGACACTTCGCTTAGATGTGAATTATGTTGGCAAAGTTTCCGCTTTCGGTGTCATGGCTGCGACGCCGAGCTGGGTCATGGCACACGAGGTAGCGGGCAACGCACACACTGGATGGACAGTATTTGCTGGTATCTGCACAATCATTGCTATTCCAACTGGGTATTATTCACTGATTGAGTATGTGCGAGCTTATCGACGAGCATAAATGTTGATTAATTACCTGCTCATATACCTGTAGTTTCCGTTTCACGGGAATCTCTAATAGACTGAAGCGCTAACGACATCGGGAGATAAATGCATGTCTACTGATCAAGACTCATCCCCTGCGGATGAAGATCGCACCGAGCAAATCGATACTCTTGATTTGCTGGTCGAGAAAACTAAAGAATCACCTGGCGATGGCACATTGTGGTGTCTTGAAATGGTGCGCGGTCCCATGGTGGGCGAGCGAGTCTTCTTGAAGGATGGAAAACTTTCTTTTGGACGTGGGCCTGAATGCGATGTTTTTCTTGATGACATTACAGTTTCGAGACATCATTGCGACATCTCTCTGGTAAACGATGTTGTAATTGTTCATGACAACGGATCAACAAACGGAACATACGTTGATTCTCAAGCGATCGATAATAAACAATTGGATGCAGGTGACGTCATCCAAATTGGTCGTTATGTATTTTTGTTAACGCGAAGGAGCGCTCCATGACATTTTCTATAGGTGATGTTCTCGAACAATTATCTGACGATTTTCCTGACATTACTGTCAGCAAAATCCGTTTTCTGGAAAGCCAAGGCTTGATTGCGCCGATGCGTACGGCATCTGGTTTTCGCATGTTCAGTGATACGGACATTACTAAGCTTAAGTGGATATTGCTTCACCAACGTGATCGTTTTTTGCCGTTGAAAGTTATTAAAGAATACCTATCCTCGATTTCTGACGATGCTTTTGCGAACGGCAATATGCCAGCATTCGATTTTGAAACCAGTGGAACCCTTCAATTAGAAGGAAATGAACCGACAATTGACCTTAGCGCTGCACGAGATCGTAGCCATTTGAGCTCGGTACCTCAATCGGACGACGAATTGGCATCTGTGGCAAGTATTTCTCAGTTGCATTCTGAAAATGCAGCAATCTCAGCACACGATGACGCTACCAAAGCATCTTCTACTCGAACCTCACTTCTTCAAGAAGCGCCACCTCGAGCACGAGCAACTGATTCACGTACATCTCGAAGGCTTGCTCGTGTAGCTCCTGCCCCAAGTGCCTACGATTCGGTGTTATCGCATCTTGATATTGATGCCTTAGGTGGTTCTACTGATTCTATGACCCCGAAAAAAACAAAAGCGTCAAAGAGGTTGTCTAAGAGTGATGTAGTAGTTCCTTTGGAAACAATGACGATTGAAACGGGAATTAGCGGACCAGTGTTAAAGGATCTTGTCAAGTACGGTGTTCTTGAAGCCACGGGTTCTGGAAACTCCATTGTGTTTCCTCGCGACGAAATTGCACTAGCTTTGACAGTAGCCCCATTACTGGAGCGCGGCATTGAAGTTCGTCACATTAAGAACTACACGCTTTTTGCGGCTCGCGAAGTTGGATTTCTAGAACATGTTGTTCAGGACGATTTGAGAAAACGTAATCCTGAAGCTCGTGAGATTGCACAAGAAAAAGCAAAACAGTTTATTCAAGACACGGCTCGGTTAAAAGAAGCACTGCTTTTACGCGCGTTGAAAAAAGAAACACAGTCGCAGCATTGATTCGTTGCGACGTTTTTGTTGCGCTGTACTAGAGTTTTTACATATGTCAGACGCTGAATCATACGATCCCGAGCAACATGAAATTGTTGAATTCTGTGGTATTCGTATCGAAGTTCCTTCGAACCAACCCATGCTTCTTTTTAAACGAACGGGTTCAAATATTTATCTTCCCATTACAATCGGCATGCCCGAAGCAACATCGATCATGTTTGTTCTTCAGGGCGTTGAACTTCCACGACCTTTGACACATGACCTTTTCGTTTCTTCCTTGCGCGAGAATCACACGAGAGTTTCCTCGGTTCACATCAGCCAAGTAATCAACGGAACCTATTATGCAGAAATTACTTTTACGACATTAGCGGGGGAGTACAGCCTGTCTGCTCGACCATCAGACGCCGTTGCTTTGAGTGTGCGAATGGGTGAACCCGTTCGTTTTACCGCAAGCGCAGAACTTTTCGAACAAGCAGGAATTGAACTCGATGCAGATAACGCGGAAGACGAAATAAATCAGTTTCGTAATTTTCTTGATACCGTGTCGCCTGACGACTTTCAGTAGGCGCTCGTCGGTCTATCTTTCGCTCCAGTTCCTCACGCTCGGCTTCCGCTCGCGTTCGTCAAAGTCGCGAGAAGATAAACCAACTCGCTTATCAACCCATAGATAACGCTATGAGTGAGGCAGGCCGAGCTGTTTGCCCAGGTCGTGAGCTAATGCAAGCATTGCCCTTTCTTTTGTGAACTACAAGCATGTAATCTGGAGGGATGACTTCATCGGAAATGTTCTCGTCCCCTCGAACGTGCGAAATTGTAGGAATTACGTATCGTCAACTTGATTACTGGGCACGAACAGGTTTATTCGTTCCCACTGAAGCTGCGAGCGGTTCAGGTTCACGACGCCAGTATTCTTTTTCTGATCTTGTTCATCTTCGTGTCATCAAAAAAATGCTTGATAGCGGCATGAAACTTCAAGAAGTCAAGCGTGCTACTGACTATCTCATTGCACAGGGTCAGAGTGTCACTAACGCTGATCTTGTCATGACAAGCGATTCTGTCTTTCTTCACGATGCGAGCCAACCCGAAGCTTTGTATGATCTTGTCCGCAGCGGGCAAGGAGTATTCACTATCGTTGCACTTTCTCAAGCAACAGATGAAGTGACGACCGAAATTGATCGTGAAAGCGTTGAACTTACTCAGGGGCAGATTCAAAATATTGCTTAGGCAACTGAGTAGCGTATAAGACGTAATGAGTGCATCGTCTTTCTTTCGTCTTCCTCGCAAAATACTTGTGATGTATTTCTTTGCCTTTGTTTTTCTTATTGCTTCGATTTTTGTAACTCAGTGGCATGTTGCCGCGCAAGGGGAGCGTACCGATATTCGTGAGAATGGGCAAAAAACTACTGCTCTTGTTGTTTCACGAAAAAAAATTGAGTACACAACTTTTAAAGGCAAAGTTACAGCTAGACCACTTGTTGCGCCTATGACGGGCACTCTTAAACGATACGATTTGCTCACTGTTTACTACGACAAAGACAATCCGAAACAGGTAGTGCTCGATCAAGACGATTCGGCCTACAACATCACCATGTGGATTGTCGTCGCAAAACTGTTCGGAGCTTCGTTGGTTATTGCAGGCCTTGCGTACCGCAAACAGCGTAAAG
>CALMUU010000177.1 GCA_937872965.1 uncultured Actinomycetes bacterium | reverse complement strand
TCAGAATGACGCTGACAAAGAAAGATCGAGGAATGCCGCCGATCGATACAGATTTAGACATGCGCTGGGGAAGCTTCTTGGCTAATGGCCCCTGGCAACTCGACGAAGAAGAGTGCAAGCAGTTTTCGCAGGACAATATTCTTCGGCGTAGCGTGGTCAGTGCTCAGGCACACGAACTTCTTCGATCACGACGCGTACCCCCCATCTTCCGATTGATCTATTCTTTGTCTCGAATAAGTTCGGCGGTAGTTTTATGGTACCTCTTCGATAAAAGGCGTGGTCGTGAAAAATCACGCCGAGGTTTATCGCGGAAATTACGAAAGCGCTTCGTCACGCTTGGATCCACGTACATCAAGCTTGGCCAAATCATTTCATCAGGCGAAGGACTTTTCCCGGAACAACTTGTGAGTGAATTTAAATTACTTCGCGATCAAGTCCCAGCAGAAACGTTTCTTGATGTGAAGAGAGTGATTGAAGAAGATTTTTCTCGTCCCCTTGAATCCATTTTTTCATCTTTCGATCAAGAACCGCTGGCAGCGGCTTCTATTGCACAGGTTCATCGAGCAACACTTGTGACCGGTGAAGAAGTCGTTGTAAAAGTGCAGCGACCCCATGTTGCAGAGCTCGTGCGAAAAGACATAGCTGCTTTGACATGGTTGTCTCCGCGTTTGGTGGGGCGTATTCCCATCACTGCTCTTGCAAATCCTCCTGCCTTGGTTGAAATGTTTGCTGAAACAATCGTTGAAGAGCTCGACTTTCGGTTGGAAGCAGACAACATGTTGGCCATTGGTCGTGTACTTGCTACAACGAATCAGCGTGCAATTGTTGTTCCGCGACCGCGCATTGATCTTGTTACGAAAAGGGTATTGGTTATGGAACGCATGCATGGTTTTGCTTTCCACGATGTAGAGGCGATGAAATCAGAAGGGATAGACACGAAAGTCCTTTTGCGCGCAGGGTTGGTCGCGTTCACCGAAGGGGCACTCATTCACGGCGTGTTTCATGGAGATCTACACGCAGGGAATCTTTTTGTTGACGAAGACGGGACAACGGCGTTGCTCGACTTTGGCATCACTGGACGATTCGACGAAAAACAACGTCGTGCATTTTTACGTCTGCTCGTCGGAGGAACCACGGGAAATATCCGTCAACAAATCATTTCTTTGCGTGACCTAGGGGCATTCCCCTCCGATACTGATATCGATGCCGTCATTGAAGATCTCGGATTAGATGGCCCCGTAAAAGATCCGACAAAGATGACCAGTGAACAGCTCACGCGAGAAATGAGTGATCTCACCAAGAAATTATTGGGGTATGGCGCACGCGCTCCTAAAGAATTGATGCTCTTTGTTAAAAATCTCATGTTCCTCGATGGAGCTACTGCGACTCTTGCTCCCGATCTCGACATTCTCGCGGAAATCCAACATGTGTATTTATATTTTCTCCAAACTTACGGTACTCAAATCATGGGCGATCTCGGATTTGGATCAGAAGAATTGGATCTTGACATGGACGCGGTCCGTTCGAGTCTGGGGGTCGCTGATAAGGTGGATTCTCTTACCTATGAAGACATTCGCAAGCGCCGAGAAATTATTAAAAAGCGCATGATGGACAAGGGTGAACAATGATTGGCCTTCTCTCGGTGATTTCTGAACCTCCATTTCATTCGATTGGTTTCGTTCGTATTTATGGAATCACAATGGCAATGGGAATTGCAGCGGCCACCTTTATTGCACATCGCCGTTATTCACGTACGCATAATGGTTCGACGGCAATTCTCGATATGTTTTTACCCACTGTCATTTCCGGAATCATCGGCGCCCGTCTTTACCACCTTTTTACTGGTTATGACTGGGACAGCCAGGGAATTGCAGGAATCATTAAATTGCGTAATGGAGGACTTTCTATATGGGGGGCTGTGGCCGTAGGCGCACTTGCTGTTTTCATTCAAGCACGCATCAAAAAGATTTCTTTTTTAGAACTCGGAGATGCAATCATTCCAGGGTTGCTTGTTGCTCAAGCAATAGGACGCGTGGGAAACTATTTCAATCAAGAATTGTACGGACGAGAACTCCATGCTCCTTGGGCGCTTCGTGTTGATGAGTACTACCGACCACTGGGTTTAGAAAATGTTGCAACGTATCACCCAACTTTTCTTTACGAAGCTTTGTGGTGTCTCATTCTCGCAGCCGTAGTCGTTTTCTGTGAGAAAAAAGTCTCTGGATGGTCACGGGGTCAAACTTTAGCTCTTTATATTTCACTGTACTGTGCAGGAAGAACTATCTTTGAATGGTTGCGTATAGATACTGCCACTGAGTTGTTTGGAGTTAGATTTAATCTTCTTCTTTCCGCTGTTTTATGTTGCGCAGGAACAGCCTGGTTTATCTATCTGATGATTTCCCAACACAAAGTGCGAATTCGTTCGAACACGCAATAGAGTTGCACCTATGACTACAGCAACTCAAGTCCCCGTTCCACCTAATCCGCCTGCCGTAAACGAGGGTATTGCAGCACGTGCTGTTCATGTGACAAAGACGTATGGGAGTGGTGAGGCGCAGTTCAATGCACTTGATGATGTGTCTGTTGATTTTATGACTGGTGAATTAACTGCAATCATGGGGCCGTCGGGTTCAGGTAAATCAACACTACTTCACTGTATTGCGGGACTTGATCGAGTTAGTGGAGGAGAAGTGTGGCTTGGAGATACTGACATCACACGTTTGAGTGAAAAGAAATTGACACTTATTCGGCGAAAGCGGATTGGTTTTATTTT
>CALMUU010000176.1 GCA_937872965.1 uncultured Actinomycetes bacterium | reverse complement strand
GGATTGAGATGAAGATATATTTCGAGCCATGCATTCAAATCGCCATCATCAAGAGGAGGTGTGAGCTCAGGCATGGAGCGCTGCTTCAATAAATTATGAGCTTCTTCGATAAGTTCGACTGTATCGTCGATTTCAGCTTTTACTTCTTCGGTCACTTCGGTCACAACGCAAAGTTCGCGTACCTTGATGTCACCGCGTCGAACAAACTGCCCATTAACCGTGATTACATAGATAGAACGAACTTCATATCCACATGACTGCAATACGTGAGTCTGAAAAGCTAAGTCGTAGATATTTTCTTGTTTGATGGACGTTCCTGACTTTATTTCGTAGAGATCGATTGTTTTGTCGCCTACAAATTCAACGACGTCACAGATACAAGTAATAAGTGGTGTTTCAAAACGTGCTTGAAAGAGTACTTTTGCACCCGCTTCAATAGCTGCAGTCGTGCGGGCCGGGAGCGAAAGGTATTCTTGGTAACTCGAAAAGCCGATGCGCTGCCCTCCGTCGAAAAGTTGTTCGGCGTAAGATTCGAAGAGATTTCCAGCATCGAAAATAGCTTGTAAGTTATCGTCGATAGGTGGCAACTTTGCTTTATCAAACTTTTTGAGCCACAACAACGCGGGGTGCTTTAAAAACATGAGGTATTCGGATTTTGAAATTTGCATAATGGCCATTCACTTAACTGTTTATCTAGTGTATCGCGCCTCTACGACAGTTTGGGCGAGCCGCGTCATCCTGAACAAAGTGAAGGATCTCAGATTCTTCGTTACACTCAGAATGACTGGGTTTAAAGTTCGGTCCCCTGTGACCAGACTATTTCAAAGAGTTGCTTTTGTTGGTTTGCAAGCTTTTCGTTATACACCTCAACGCCAAATATTTGCCCTTCTTCATAGTGAAGATAAGCAACACAGTTGTTATAGACAAATGTTTCGAGGGAGATTTCAAACACAGAAGGTTCTACGTAACATCCTCGCTGCACTTTTACGTAGGCCGGCTGGGCGGGTGAATGCCGTTGCCATTTGGGATTGTTCGTGAGGTCACGGCTCACGATCTTTTTTTCTAGCCAGGTCTCGCGTAATCGATTAGAAAAACTTTCGGTCATCCCTTCATGTTCATCCAAGCGTGCCACTTCGAATACACAGAACTCATCGACTGCTTTGGTGAGATTGAAATTGATTTGCTTTAGTCCATCAACTCCTCGATATTCGGCGACACGCGAACCTTTGGTAACTTGACCGGAAAGTTGCAGCAAAGCATTTTGCACGTCGAATAGTTCGTCGCGGAGATGCCCTACTTTTATTTCGCGCTCATGAACAAGGAACTCCAAAGCTTGGGGTGACGCTGCTTCATAGGTGGTGCCATAGTGACGTTCATGAATAATGATAAGTTGTCGCCCAGCCAACGACTCGAGAATAGGATAGAGGCGCGTGCGACCCGTCGCGAGCGCTTTGCTCAAAGATAAGACTGACGTGGGGCCGAGAGCATGCAGGTACGTGAAAACTTGAGCCTGATCGGCGGTGAGGTCTAGCTGTTCCAAGAATTGTGAAACTTTGTCGCATTCGGGTGACGTTAATGCGATTGACCTCTTATCCATTCATTAATAATAGGACTAAAAGGGCGATTCGTCAATGTCTGTTGCTTCAGACATCTTCTTGTACTTTCTCATATCTAACGTAGATTACCTTAATGAGATCCGCTTTGGCTGTTATTTCAGGGGTTCTGGCCTTTGGGGCCTGCATCCCCTACATCAACGATATTATTGCCGGTCGTGTAGTGCCTGCGAGATCCACACGCATCATGTTTCTTGTTTTGCTATCGCTGGCACTTTTTCAACAGCACGATCTGGGTTCGCGTTGGGGTTTGCTTTTTATCGTCGGAGAATTCGCTTTAAGCATCGCCGTATTTATTGCATCTATTAAGTACGGCATCGGAGGAGTCAGTCGAACCGACATTATCTGTTATTCGCTTTTGTTTTTTGATGTTATTTTCTGGACGATCACGCGCAACTCTCTCTTGGGAATTCACATCACGATTCTTGCGGATCTGATCGCTGTTTTTCCCACCATTCTCAAAACAATCCGCTTCCCTAAGAGCGAAACTCCCCTCTTCTTTTGGCTGGGAGGATTCTGTGCACTATTGGCTATGTTCGCAGAACCGGAGTTCACATACAGCCACATTGCTTTTCCGCTTTATCTTGCACTCGTCAATGTTTTCATCGCCGCGTTGACGTACCGTACATCGCACCAATCAATTCAGACTCTACGAAAAGAACCGCACGTAAAAACGTACGGCTCTGTTACTCCACCATTAGGTGGTTAGGTTTAGTCGATTGCCCAGCTAGTAATCACAATGGGGCATATGTGATTACTAGCCAGTTCTTGAGAGCGTTGGGCTATCTGAGCAGCTATATAGACGTCAAATCAACCCAACGCTGAAGACTATGAGCTCTTCACGGACTCGGCCTTCGCGGCGGGAGTACCAGAAGCAGAAGAGCTAGCTGTTGGCTTCTTGATCTTGGATGCTTCCGCAGCGGCAGCTTTGTTGGCAGCCATTCGTTCAGTAGCTTTGTCAGCTGCGCTCTTCTTCTTGCCTTGCTTTTCTATAGGACCAGAAGAGTTAGCTTCTGCAAGTTCGCGTGCCGCCTCATCGGCTTCGGCATCGATTCCGCAAGCATCACGCACTTTGGCATCGATTTCCATGACGAGATCGACATTTTCTCGTAAGAAAATCTTGGCATTCTCTCGACCTTGGCCGAGCTGTTCACCTTCATAGGTAAACCATGCGCCTGACTTTTTGATGATCTCCATGTCGACAGCAACATCGAGCAAGTTCCCTTCACGAGAGATACCTTGACCATACATGATGTCGAATTCAGCTTGTTTAAAGGGCGGAGCAACCTTGTTTTTCACAACCTTGACACGAACACGGTTACCCACGACATCGGTACCATCTTTGATGGATTCAATGCGACGGATGTCGAGACGTACTGAAGCGTAAAACTTCAGCGCACGACCACCAGGGGTTGTTTCGTTACTTCCAAACATGACACCAATTTTTTCACGCAACTGGTTGATGAAGATCATGATGGTGTTGGACTTGTTCAAGTTTCCACTGAGCTTACGGAGTGCTTGTGACATCAAACGAGCTTGGAGACCCATATGTGAGTCGCCCATGTCCCCTTCGATTTCTGCACGAGGAACTAAAGCCGCAACAGAGTCAACGACGATAACGTCAAGTGCGCCCGAGCGCACAAGCATGTCTGCGATTTCGAGACCCTGCTCGCCGGTGTCGGGTTGAGAGATCAAAAGTTCGTCGACATTAACACCAATGTTGGCCGCGTAGACAGGATCCATTGCGTGCTCTGCATCGATGTATGCACAGGAACCGCCATTACGTTGCGCTTCTGCCACAACATGCATAGCCAGTGTTGACTTACCCGAAGATTCTGGACCAAAGATTTCGATCACACGACCACGAGGAAGGCCACCAATACCCAGAGCAAGGTCGAGTGACAATGCGCCGGTAGGAACACTTGCAACACCGACGTTTGCATGCTCTCCGAGCTTCATAATTGAGCCTTTACCAAATTGCTTATCGATTTGAGCCAATGCCATGTCGAGTGCTTCTTGTGATTCCATGTTGTTTCCTTTCAATGGTGTTTCGAACGCTTAAGCGTTTTCTTCACGTTTTTTGTGTATGCGATCAATCTATAACGGGGGTACGACAAAAACAGTAGTACGAACATGTGTACGATGTCAAGCATTTCGAGAGACACGACTTCATGAGAGATACTGCTGGAGATTCCGTACAATGTGGCATAAAATGCCTGCATGATGCTTTTGCTGCTTAAACAGGAATTTTCATGAAGAGAATCAACTGTGGCACAGGTCAAACATATGCAAAAACACGTTACAACGGCGAGTTTCCCGTTATCACTGTGAATTTTGATGATGACGGCAAAAACGTTCACATTGAATTTCAGTGGTCACGTAACCCTCAAATTTCACCCTTTAGTGAAGATTACAGAAATTATGAATTTAATGGAACTGTGCGGGCGAGCAGACAAGACCAATATTACACAAACGTTACTGACGAGCAGCTAGCAAAGCGAAATGAAAAATTTAAAGATGCCTTCCTTACACACGCCGACGAACTGTCAAAAGCCATAGAAGATGCATTCGAGAATCATGAAATCTCGGCTGCACAACGAGAATCATTTTACGCCATGGCCGAACAGATTGCGTCGGGCTCATTCGATCCAGTGCCCGAAAGCACCCTGTCCCCCCATCGACCAGTTGTGCCGCGAGAAAATGTAAATGTCACCATTGGATATCAGGGTGTCAACCAAGTTCCTCATTCGGAGTTAGAGATTTCATACGGTGAGAGGGACAGCGTGACAATTGTCCAGCGCACCCGCTCTCAACAGCATGAAAGATATGAACGCTCTGCACAACTTGAGGGTGATGGAATTGCAATGAGGTCATCTGGATTATCCAATGGATATTCGAGAGTTGAACTTAAGGGAAAAGAGGAATTCTTTCTTATCTACGCAAGCTATGCAGACAAGATTATTGGTGATGCCCAAGCCATGCATTCAGCAGGAATGATCACCGACTCGCAACTAGAACAAGTTCTTACCATTGATGGTCATGCAGCAGACTTTTTGGAGGCTCACGATTTACCAATATTTGAAGCAGGCAAATTCCGCGAGACGAGGGATTCGACATCCCGCGCACCTAACGCACCCGACGATAGCGATGCTCTACTCGGTCGATAATTATGGCTTGAGCTGAGGAACATCGTCAAAGGGAATGATTCCTTCGTCAGGAGAGTTCTCGGAGTCTTCATCCACACTCTCCTGCTTCCCTTCCACGACTTCTTCGCTCTCTTCTTCGCCGACATCGACAACCAGCCCCGTCGCACGTGCATCTTCAGGTCGTACAGCTAAACCGTCGCTCACGCACCAGAACCCCATAGCCACGAACACGATCACTCCATAAACAACAAAGAGCCACTGCGCGTCGAGCACTCCGATACGATCCGCCACAGCACCAATGCCATAGAGGCCAAGCATCGCCCCCACGTTATATGTCATCGACGCAATGGAAAGCGCGGTCGTTTTACGGTCACCAATCATGCGGTTTTGAATGGCATTGTCCTGAAGATACCAACACATCGGTCCCACAAAAGCATTCAGAGCAAATGCGGGTGCCGCCAATACCACCGGCAAGTGCATCACAATAATGTTGAAAGCCACGAGGGCGATAATGAAATTCATTGCCCACATCACATTGATTTTCTTATAAACAATGGCAACGTAGCGCGAGCCTAAAGTCATGAAGAGTGCCAAGAAAACGTACACCCACCCACTTTCTGTCAACTGAATATCTCGTTCACGAAAATACGATTGGTACAAAACCCAGTTTCCCTCACCAATAAATGCATACAATCCCAACAACGCCAACACGCGTTTGACGTCACGGTTCGCCATCATGTCACGCCAGGTATCCTTCACGTGCCCGGCAAGCCCCCCTGTGACATGACCAGCGGCAATCGAATCAAGCTTTTTATGGCTCGAACGTTTTTCAATCAACAAGGAAGCACACACCAACGCGATACATAAACTTGCCACATTGGCAACATAAGGAAAGGTGAAACGCGAAAGGCTTGCATCGATCTGAAGGTTATAGAGCCATGTTCCTAATGGAATAGTGAGAATACGCGAGGCATTGAGCAAGAATAACATCTGGCTCGATAACTTCGCATAGGCCGTCGTTGCTCCCTGAGCTTCATAGGTATCGTGCAGCAACCCTTCGAGTGATCCTGAACGAAGAGCAAAGCCCACACCAGCCAACGTTTGAAATGCCATCAGTAACCAGAAATTGTGGAAAACGATAAGGGACAGATCGCCGATCGCACACAATCCCAAACCGGCGACCAGTGAAACCTGCCGACCATACTTATCAGCAAAAGCCCCCATGGGAAGTTCGAAAAGCGAAGAGGTGACCCAACCCGTCGATCCAAGAATAAGAGAAGCCAACAACGAAAGCTTGAGATGATCGGTACCAAAGATAACCCAGATGGGTGTCAAAAAACCAACACTATGTGTTGCTGCGATGATGATTGCTAAACGAGTATTTCGCTTAATGAGCCTTTGCGTTGCTAGTACTTTGCGTCGCTGGATCTGCTGTACCCGCTCGACAGGGTCTTCTCTATCAGCATCGTCGATGGGACGAGCGAAAAGAGCCTCAGGAACTTTGCGGCGAGCAGATTTACGAAAAGCTTTGAAGGACCGAGAACCATCGTGGTTCTCATGGGGAACATTGTCCTGCCCCCGCGAATTATTTCGCGCCACGAATCCCCCACCTTCGTTAAGTAAAACTCTATTCTAGCTCATAGAATCCCAATCAGATAGTGAAATCGGGCCTATTTCCTTAGCTAGATCAAGCTTGAAGCAAAAGTAGTTACTCGCTCGAATCCCCATTTCCGCGAAAATCAAGAAGATATTTCCGCAACACATTAAGCGCCGTAATCGCGGCATATTCACGCACTCGAATTCGATCGCCACCAAGAACAAAATCATACGAAAGGTTTTCTTCCTCGGTGGATAGACCCACAAAAACCTCACCCGGTTGATGTCCATCGACGCTTTCCGGACCTGCAACACCTGTTGTTGAAATCGCAATCGTGCTCGAAAGATGGCTGCGAACGCCCGAGGCCATCTGCTGGGCACACTGATGAGAATAGACATCTTCAACGTCAACGCCAAGCACGGCACTCTTCACACTTTCGGCGTAGCTAACAACAGCGCCTTTCAAGACTTCGCTTACACCCGCTATGTTGACGAGACGACTGGCAATCATTCCCCCTGTCAAAGATTCAGCGATCGAAAGGGTGAGTCCTTTTTCAATCAACATATTGACAACAACGGATTCCATTGTGTCGTCGTCATACGCGTAAAGAGAATCACCCAATATTTCAACAACTTCATTTTCTGTATGAGAAATTTTTGCTAATGCTTCTTCTCGTGTTTGTGCAGTTGTCGAAAGTTTTACATAGATACCATTTATTCCTCGCGCGAGGAATCCCACCTTGACTTCCCCAACGTCTCCGCGCCCAACAATATCATCAAGCATTTCGGCAAGAACACTCTCTGGTAGTCCCCATGTTTTGAGAGTACGCGTAACAATGACATTAGTCCGGCCAGCTTCTCGAACCAGCTGAGGAATAATAAAATCGGTGATCATTGGCTTCATTTCATGAGGAACACCGGGTGTGAGATACACATTTTTTGACACCCCCGCGATCTCAACAGGACACACCAGCCCAGGCGCAGTTCCGGAAGCATTATGAATAATAGTTGCGCCGACGGGAACCATTGCTTGACGAAGATTATTTTCTGTCATTTTTCGGTTACGTTTTGCAAACAGTGCTTCCATCTGAACAACAACCTCTTGATCGATGACAAGATCAGCACCCATGACTCCCGCAACAACTTCACGCGTAATGTCATCGTGCGTCGGGCCAAGACCGCCTGTAACAATCAGCGCGTCTGAATTTTCCAGCAATTCCGTAACGGCTCGCGCAATACGCTCGGGGTTATCTCCCACTCTGCGATGTTCGTAACTTATGATCCCTGCATCAGCCAGTTGCTCACCAATAAAGGTGGAATTGGTGTCTTGAATCTGGCCGAGCAACAGCTCGGTACCCACGCATAACACAGAACAAATCAC
>CALMUU010000175.1 GCA_937872965.1 uncultured Actinomycetes bacterium | reverse complement strand
TTTTATCCATTTACTCACACTATTTGGATGGCCATTGATTACGGTTTTCTGTCACGGCTAGATAGTTAGTTCCAGCCCCGCCGGGATCATACAGTAATCGAGTACTAGGTCAATTGACATAGCCTTTACAGTGCGAGAACCGCTATGCGCTCACGGCCAGTCAAGTCAGAAAATATTTCTGTTTTGGTGTATCCACTATCTATCGCACTTTGCTTGATGAACTCCACATGTCGAGGAGCAATTTCGAGCACCACGTGGCCATCTGATTTCAACCATTCTCGACCTCGATCAATAATTCGATCATAAATATCCGATCCTTCTTCGCCAGAAAAAAGCGCTATGTGCGGTTCATGTTCCAACACAGCTGAATCAATTTCTTCCTTTTCATCATTTCCGATATATGGAGGATTCGACACAATGACATCAACAGTTCCTCGTAATTCTACTGGTAGAGCTGAAAAAAGATCTCCACAATAGAACTTCACGCGAACAGCTGCTGATCCAGTGGCTACCCCATTGAGCCGTGCAACGTCGAGTGCATCAGTGGAAATATCCGTTGCGTAAACCTGAGCTCGCATTTCTTCATAGGCAATGCTCAGCGCAATTGCACCGGAACCTGTTCCTATATCAATCACATTTAGATCCTTCGCAGGCTCAGGATGACGGGAAGCTACAGGCTCAGGATGACGGGACAAAATATCGAGTGCGTACTGCACCACAATCTCGGTTTCAGATCGAGGAATAAGAACACGCTCATCCACGTATAAATCCAACTCACGAAAAGTGACGGAGTGAAGAATATATGCCAGAGGTTTTCCGCCATTTCGTTGTGCGATAATGCGGTCGACATCTTCAGCCTGACGCTGCGTCAGCTCATAGGAAGAAACCATCAATTCGCTGTAGCTATCGCCGGTAACATGTTCCGCAATGATGCGTGCTTCAAAGGTTCGTGCATCATCGCCGCCGGTAAAAAGTGATTCAGGCATGCTCTTTCTCATCCGCGCGATCAGTTCGCGTCCCGATTCCACTATTTAGACACTCTGGGAAAGTTGCTCGGAACGTTCCGCTTGACGTAATGCATCGACCACGCTGTCAAGATCTCCTTCAAGCACACGGTCGAGATTGTATTGCGTCAAACCAATACGGTGATCGGTTATGCGATTGTCTTTGTAGTTATACGTTCGAATCTTGTCGCCACGACCGCCCCCCTTGACCTGGCTCGATCGCGTTTCACCCAATTCGGCATCCGCTTTTTCTTGTTCCAATTGCAACAAACGTGACCGTAAAACTTTCATCGCTTTCTCGCGATTTTTTATCTGACTTTTTTGATCTTGGTTACTCACAACCAAACCCGTAGGTTTATGAGTAATACGCACTGCCGAGTCTGTCGTGTTCACACTCTGCCCCCCTGGCCCAGAACTGCGGTAGACATCGATTTCGAGATCGTTAAGATCGATATGAACATCGACTTCTTGTGCTTCAGGAAGAACAGCAACCGTCGCCGCTGAGGTATGAATTCGTCCTTGCGTTTCGGTTGTGGGCACACGTTGCACGCGATGAGGGCCGCCCTCGAATTTCCAATGCGTCCAAACGTCACTGCCCTTGACGATAAAAGAAATATATGTGAACCCGCCTTTTTCAGAATCCATGGCATCAATGACTTCAATAGTCCAGCCATGACGTTCAGCAAATTTCGAATACATACGGAAGAGATCAGCGGCCCAAAGGTTGCCTTCTTCTCCCCCTTCGCCTCCGCGAATTTCGATAATAACGTTGCGACCGTCGTTGGGATCTTTCGGCAAGAGCAGTTCATTGAGTTCTGATTCAAGAACTTCGACTGTGCCACGTTTTGTATCAAGTTCGCCTTGCACGAAAGTACGCATTTCGGGATCTGTTTCATTGCGCAACAATGCTTGGGCTTCGGCTATATCCACCATTGTAGACATATAGGCTTCGTATGCGTCCACGACTGGCCGGAGATCAGATATACGCTTCGACGTGGCTGTGGCTTCATCGATTTTGCCGTCAGCGTAGAGACCCGTCAAACTATCTTCTAAGGCTTTTAATTCATCACCCAAAGCGGAGAGCTGTTCGAATTTCTCATGATTATTCACATCACCATTGTATGCGCTCACTACAGATAATCCGGAGCCAGTGAATAAACCAACAAGACGAATCACAGGGAGCGAAGGATGAGCGACCGCGAGTTGTGTCCGGCTTTGCCGGCACAACGATAAGAAGCGCAGTCAACTGAACGAACTAATACCACTTAGCTGCATTAAGGGAGGGTCCGACCTTGGAAAGGATTGTGACCTTTGTAGGTCACTCTTTCTTACTTTCCAAGATCAGACCCTAACTTCAGCATCAAGACCAGGCCTTGTGGGCTTTACTACTTATACGTTACGTCGTTTGCGTGTGAGCATGAACAACACTGCACCGAGAGCTGCCATAAGAGCGCCGACGGTTGCAAGCCAAGTGCTATCTGCACCAGTAAACGCGATGTCCGTTCCTAAAACAGAAACCGAACCGTCATCAGCTGGACGTTCCTCAACTATGCCTCCGACTTCCACGACAATGAGAGCATGGTCATCGCTTGCACAATTTGTCGTCGCTACAGGTACCGCAAAACACGCAGTAGCAATATTACGCAGCGTACCTACAGCCGATGCAGGAACAACAAAAGCAACCGTCTTGGTAAACGATGCTCCAGGAGCAAGCGTTGCAATAGTTCCAATATCACCAATCACATTATCTATAACAGTAACGTTCGATAACGTAACCGTTCCCGTGTTCGTCACAACAAACGTGTAATTCACCGTGTCACCAACAGTTGCATTGGTTTGATCGGCAGTTTTAACGATTGCGATCGAAGAAACAGCGATGTTTACTTGAGCAGTGTCGCTTACCATAATAGGAGTACCCAGGGATGCACCGTTAGCGTCAATAGGATTTCCAGTAAGGATTGCAGTGTTCGTTGTGTTGGTTG
>CALMUU010000174.1 GCA_937872965.1 uncultured Actinomycetes bacterium | reverse complement strand
GCACGTCCTCGGATTTGCGCATTGGATTCTTCGGCACTTGCATAGAGCGATGTTGTATTTCGTTTTGCCAATGAACCAACGATCTGCATCACCAAAGTTGATTTTCCAATTCCAGGTTCTCCGCCGATAAGCGTGACAGAACCGGGAACGAGTCCACCACCAACAACATGATCGAATTCATCGATTCCTGTGGGGATGGGAGTTGATTCGAGGATATCCACATCACGAAGAGAAACAACTGCGGACATCACGGAAGTGGAGCGCGTAATCATAGGGTCAGCTTCAGCGGTGTTCCCAATAATGGATTCGACAAGAGTATTCCATCCCCCACATTCGTTGCAACGTCCCAACCATTTGGGAAATTGACTTGCGCATGTCTGGCATTCAAAAACTGTTCGTGTTTTGGTCATACTCCTGTTTTCCTTTCTGTTTTAGGGTCGTACCTTGGAAAGGTAAAGACAGAGCCTACAAAGGATCAATCTTTTCCATGGTGCGGCCCTCCCCCTGGCTCTGCTGTTTGTTCACCTGGTGATAATAAACGAGGGGTACGACATAATTTCCACAAGAGAACCAAGCCAATCAGTGCACACACGATCGCACCGGCCATATTGGCTAAATAGCGTGTTCTCAGGCCGTCGTGCGAAACCGCGACTATTTCCTTCTTGGTCGTATCTCCTGTAACCGAAGCAGTGTCATGCTGACCGGACCGTTTCAGCACCACAGTCAATTTTGTAGAAGTCATTGCAGTAGTAATGAGCGTTTCAAATTCAGAAAACTCCATCCCCGACTCTTCGACCGCTGCTTTTACTGCGTCATCTTTCAGATACAGATCACGCAATCGAGAAACATCAATAGCAATCGAAGCCTGCTGCTTTTCCTTTATGAACGACGTCTTCGAAATAAGCGATGCGTTAATGACATCCGGCGGAGCGAGTACCGCGAGAGCAGCTTGCAGTTGTTTTTCATTAGAGAAAGAAGCAGTAATGTCGATACGGCCTGGCGCACCCTCACCGTCTTTCACCGCGACTTTAAACCCCGCCTTTTTTAATTTCTTGGTATCAAAAATTGCAGACAGGGTTGTCTTCTCATATACGTCTCGGCGAACAGCGGAAGCTGCTTGTTCATCCAAAACGAGAGAAAAGGTTATTGTCCCGCTCGTTTTTTCTCCCAGCTCTATAGTGAGCCTGCTCGTAGCCTTACATCCACTTAAAACGACACATAGCACAACGCCCAAAAGGGCAATCTTTGATGCCATGCGAACGCGATACCGCAATAATCCCCGACGATTCGCAATGCCTGTACTACTATTCTCACTCTTATCACATGCTCTGACAAAAGGAGGCGACGTGAAAGACAACAATGTAAAAATTTTCATCGCAGAACTCATCGGTACGATGGTACTTGTATTGGGTGGCTGCGGTACAGCTGTACTGGCAACAGGGGGATTTCCCATTGATGCCGATAATGGTTTAGGACTCAGCGTTGGCGTCCTCGGCGTGGCCATCGCATTCGGTCTCACCGTATTGGTCATGGCTTATGCCATTGGGCCAATCTCTGGATGTCACATCAACCCTGCTGTAACTCTCGGCATGGTCATCGCCAAGAAAACACAAGCATCAATGCTTCCTATCTATTGGGCAGCACAGATTGTCGGTGGAATCGCTGGTGCTCTTGTCATCAAGATCATTGCAAGTGGAGTCAAGGGTTGGAAAATGCCAAGCGGTGCTGGCGCATTTGCAACCAACGGTTATGGCAAACTTTCTCCCGGAGGATTTTCTCTCGGAGCAGTTGCTGTTGCTGAAGTCATTCTGACTGCATTGTTTGTGCTCGTGGTTATTCACACAACACGTAAAGATTTTGCACCAGGTTTTGGAGGAATTGCAGCGGGCTTGATGCTCACCCTTGTTCACCTCATCTCGATTCCTGTCAGCAATACATCCGTGAACCCTGCACGCAGCTTCGGAGTTGCGTTGTTCAAAGGTGGAGATGCACTGAGTAGCCAAGTATGGGCATTCTTTGTGTTCCCGTTCATCGGAGCAATAATTGCTGCGTTGATTGCCACGTATGTCTTGACGGAAGACAAGAAAGTCACTTCGTCGGCAGCTTAAACATTCACTACCCGTGTTGGAGGGATTTACCATGGCATATCCGCGGTAAATCCCTCCAACACGATTGAAACGGTGGACAACGATCCAAAAGTGGGGTGCAATTGCGCCCCACTTTTTCATATGTGTAAGCTTTATCCTTTCGAGATATCAAAGGATTGAAAATGTTTGAACGTTTTACTGACAGAGCCCGACGCGCCGTTATCCTCGCTCAAGAAGAAGCACGTGATCTGAACCATAATTACATTGGCACAGAACACATCCTTCTCGGCCTCATGCGCGAAAGCGAAGGCGTTGCAGCACAAGCACTCAGGGCATTTGGCATATCGCATTACGCTGTGTGCGAGCAAGTAATAGGAATTGCTGGCCAGGGTGAAACTACACCGAGAGGTTATATCCCATTTACCCCTCGCTCCAAGAAAGTTCTCGAACTTTCATCGCGTGAAGCACGCGTACTCGGACACAATTACATTGGTACAGAACACATCCTTCTCGGCCTCATGCGCGAAGGAGAAGGTGTTGCAGCCCGAGTTCTTGTCAAGCTCGGCGCAGATAAATCTCGTCTTTACAGTAAAATTGTCGATATTCTTGCGGGTAGGGATCTTGACCCTATAGCCCCAGTCGGTCACTCGACCACGCCTACTGGTACAGACAAAGTGCTGGCACGACTTTCTCCTGAAGCACGTCAGGTTATGACGCTTGCGAATGACGAGGCACAACGACAAAAGCATACGAAGGTAACTCTGTCTGACCTTCTGGTCGGCCATATTCGTTATGGTATATGGGCTAAAACAGGAGCACTAGCTGCTTGTGGTGTTTCTCTCGATGAAGCACGCGAGCACGCCTCAAATATCCGCCATCAGGGAAAGTCCAATGGTGAACCGGTCCTCCGTACGCGTCAAGTGCAACGCGTCATAGCTCACGCATCACAAATAGCTACCGATTTAGGCTCAAAAAATATTGAACCCGAACATCTCCTCGTTGCACTTGTTCGTTTCACCGATGGAAACAATAGAAACGGTGCTGTTGATGTCTTAGATGAACTAGGAGTATCTACAGCAACTATTGAAGAAACTATCCAGGCCGAAAGTGTGCGTCTTGCAGATCTTGATGAAGTTAGAGAAGCGATTTTCGATACAGTAGTACCTTTTCTTGAGAGAGTTGAGCGTGCACAAAGCACGAATGGCCTGGGACCCGAACTCATGGGCGTACAAAGTCGCTTAGCTGCTGTCCACCAAGGGATAGTTGCTGGGAGACGCAGCACCGTTGGTCCAAAAACTCCAGTACACGAACTGCCTGCCCAGGGTTTATAATTCCGCTACATAAATTTTTCGCAGCAGAACAAAGGATTGAACGTGTTCGAAAGGTTCACGGAAGATGCCCGGCGTGCAGGGGTTTCTGCAGAAGAGCCAGAATCTTGCGTCCAAGATGTCTTTTATCGTATGATTTATAACTTCGACGTTCAAAGGAATGAATGATGACAACACTTTCTCCACGATACCTCGGCGGAAATACTCCTTTACGACCAGGTACGGAAAATTATGCTACAAATGCAGTGCGTGCAATTGTCTTCGCGAATAGTGCAGCCCGTCAGAGCAGATCCTCTGTCATTTCATCCAAACACCTTTTAATCGGAGTCTTACAACTGCCTCATAGCGCGGCACGTGATTCTTTGGTACAGCTCGGTGTTTCCATTGACGAACTCCAAGCCGAAATCGAAGTCGGACTTGATCCACTTTCGCACGGCGCAGAAAGATATATCCCTTTCACAAAAAACGCGAGAAGGGTTCTCGATAAAGCCGAGGAATCTCTTGAATCAGAAACAACACATCTTGATGTAGGGCATCTCCTCCAAGCGATCGTTGACACCCCTGGATGCAGTGCAGCCAAAACTCTCGCCCGATACGGTGTCACATCAAGCAATCTGCAACCACTAGTTTCGAATTCGCGTAGCGAACGTGTAGCTAAATATTCTTCGGCCACACCAGCAACCGATTTCTCCTCTCGATAAAAGACAGACCCGAGACAAGGAAGAGACACAATGTTTTTACACCTCACAGATAGAGTTAACCGAGCCCTTGACTTAGCTCGCGAAGAAGCATTTTCGCTTAATCACGGTTACGTTGGCCCAGAACATCTTGTACTCGGAATTATTAGATTGGAACTCGAAGAACAGGGGAGTTCTCGTATCGACCTCGAAATTGCTCGAAACGAAGTCGCTGCAAAAGCTGGAATACATAGTGAAACAACTGCACAACCTGATCTTTTCCCTAATGTTCTTCGTCTCTTAGAATTGGCGCGGCAAGAAGCACAACATCAGCATGAAGATACCCAAACTGACATAGGACATGTTTGGGTTGCAATATTTCGTGTTGATGAAGAGCGGATAACCGAACTCGTTGCTAATAAATACGACAAGGATATCGTCCGCAGTGCAGAGGGAAATGCTGCGCGAGATCTTCTTATTCGGCTTGCAGAAAGAACTGGCCTCGATCTGACTCAGTTCGGTGCCGATACTCCCAACGGTCTTCCAGGTTCTAGCTCACTTCCTGAGGTTAACCCGCTGGATGAACTCATCAATGGCGTGTATGCACAATTAGGAAATAGAGAAAATCCCAAAGATACCAAACAAGCCATTGCAGATGCTCGTAGATTTTTAGATGAATTCGAAGAAGCACATCTCGACGATGACTCTATATTGAGAGGCTGTATAAGAAATATAAAGGCACGCTTGAGTACGCCAGACGCGAACGTGGCTATCGGAAAAACGAGAGATTATTTAAAAACTTTCCCGAGCTTGCGCCCAGCCAACACTCCCACCCAAGCCGCGGAACCTGTAGCTGTAGCTGCACAAGCTAGCGGACGGGATGACGACATGCATTGGGGTCCTCTCTAACCTGCAGTATTGGTAGATCGGACACAAACGCTATTTAGAACGGCCAGAAATTCGTCGAGAAGCTCTGGATAGAAACCTACTTTCAACGATCACATCGACCCGTTCTAGGATCGGGTCTCCTTCTGGGAACACTTGCGTCCTGGGGAGCTTTTGATGTTGCCATTGCCGTTGCGGGTATGGGTGCTACATCAACTTTGTGGCTATCGGTTTTCTCAGCTCTTGTTTTTGGCGGCATTGCATGCGTACGACGAAAAAAGTGACACAAGCACAAGTACGATTTATTTTTCCTCGGGCATGTGCGCGCGTTCTCAGTTTATGTTTCATGCTCGCGTCGCTCAGCATGTTTCCCGTTGGCGTTGTCATCACCGTCTCAGCTGCTTCATCGTTTATTGAATTGAGCATCTTCGCACGAAAGCGTGATGAACATGTCCGCACACTCACATACCTTTTTTCTGCTTTGGGAATGTTTGGAATCTTCCTCGTCTCTCGCGAACAATCAGCTGGCGCATTCTTCTCATTTGACATTC
This sequence comes from uncultured Actinomycetes bacterium, assembly GCA_937872965.1. Lineage (GTDB taxonomy): Bacteria > Actinomycetota > Acidimicrobiia > IMCC26256 > JAGPDB01 > JAGPDB01. Next base: position 14,549 of record CALMUU010000174.1, on the reverse strand, counting down.
GACTCCTCATCCCAATCTTCGGAACTCTCATCAGTGCCTACTCCAAACTTCTCTGGAGAGATTCAGCACACACAATGCATCCCATTCACAATCTTGCAATTCTTCACACATGGACAGCCATCTTGAGTGTTCCCGTTATTCTCATTCTGTCATTAGTAACACCCACACAAATTCTTCCCACCAGCAACCTGGTCGCACTCGCTTGCATTGTTGTTTTCGCCGGCATTGGCGACGTGCTCTTCTTACGATCTCAACTGCACACTACGATCACCATCAATGCAATTTTCTCACCGTGTACGCCCGTTTTCGCTTCGCTCTTTGCACTCGGAATTATGCATCAACATTTAGCATGGTGGCAGTGGACTGGTCTCCTTATCGTCGTAAGTAGTGTTTCACTCTCGACAATGACCTCTCAACGTAAACGTCCTGTTACGTCCATTCAGCCATACTTCGCAAACGAAAGAGAGACTCTGGAAGAACAAAAGCTGGGGATTGCTTAATCTCCTTGCGAATAACCCGCACGAGACGTCGCACTGCTGTTCACAATCTTTTTCGTAACTCGAAACACTGATGTCGGCTGACTTTTTCACCTATGAATAATCGGCGGGGAATTGCAGGCCTGACTTTGGCCTATGTCTCATGGTCACTGTGCAATACGTTAACTGCTCAGGCACGCTTTGGTGCTGGGAGCCTTCTCTTTGTTGCCGTTCTTCTTGCCATTGTTTTACATGTGTATTGCAAGAAGCGCAAAATTGAATTGACATTCGAAGAGTCAAAAAAACTTCTCCCGTATGCGGCCATGCGCGCAATTTCTTTGAGCCTTTTATGCATCAGCATGTTGTACATCAAAGTAGGAATTGTTGACACCATTATTTCATGCAATGTTTTCTTCACCATAGGAGTACTCGCTCCTCTCAATGGTGAAAAGGTTCGTCGTGCCGTGTTCATTCCTCTCATCTTTGCTATCGGAGGAATCGCACTTATCACTGGGGTCTTCAATCAACAAAATAATCTTTTTGATTTTCATATTGTGCTTCCCTTTATCACGATGTTCTGCTTGGGAATATCGGTTGTGATGTGGCGTCGATCCACTCAACATGTTTCACCCGTCAAAAATTTAACATACATGCACACATACACAGCATTATTTACATTGCCCATCGTGGGAGCTCTTATCCTCTTTACCGATACTCAGAAATCATTTATTCCGAACTTCCATCAACTGCTTCCTTTGCTTTTGTGCGCCATTGCATCCCTCGTAGGTGACAAAATATATACGACGGTTCAGAAACACACCACCATTACACTCAACAGTCTTTTTGGACCGACAGGTGCAGTGTTCAGTTGCTTTTTCGGATGGACACTCAATCACGACGTATTGACGACCACTCAGATCACCGGAATTGTTCTCGTCGTTGCAAGCGTCTTAGTAGCGAACTACATTCATGCAACAGCACCACAACGCGAACAAGAAGTTATGGAACCGTTAGCCCCATTCGCCAACGACATCCCTCGTGCATACGAAGTTGTACCGCCACGTTCGAAGTTGGAAGTTGCTTAAAGCTATTCGTCTGCCTCATCAGCGTAGACATCTTTTGCAACACTAATTCCTACAGTTGCCGCTCCCCATTCTTCTGCACATCGACGCAATGCAGATGCTACGTGACGCGCGAGCGAAGGGCCGGTAGGAATGTCGGTGTCGAGAGAAAAATCGAGAATTCCATAATTCGTTCCTGGATACGCGGTGACTATTCCAAAGGGATCGAGAGTTTTTTGATCTTCGGTACGCACAACTGCTTCGGTATATCGATTCAAGTCAGCATCGCCTTCGAGGTGATCTTCACCGTCATCTTGATAACGCGTAAACAATTCCATAGATACAGTCTCGGCGAAATTACCTGCTTGATAAACGCGCACTTTCGCCCAAGGAATTGTATCCCCTGCTGCTTGGATTGCATCTTCGAGTGTTTCGATGAAATCGTCGTGCAGTTCTTCGACCAGACCAGCTACTGCTAGGTCTTGTAAAACCTCGAAAGGAAAATCCGGCAGTGCGTTCGAAACGTAGCCAAGACCATCACCGATGCGAGTGTTGAGTTCGTTGATGACGTAACCGTTACGTCCAGCAATACCATCGCAGCAAAATGCCCCACGGTAGTCGTATTCTCTGCGAAGTGCTTCGCCTACTTGGCGCGCAATCGAGCGCATTTCTACACGCAATTCAATAGATGGTTGCCAATACGTGTTCGTGCCAGCAAACCAAAATTTTCCGTGTTCACCACGGAGCACGAGAAGTTCGACAGGTCGAAAAACTGCGACTCCGTCGGCAAGAACGAATCCGTGAATAGAACAAGGTCGTCCTTCAACGAATTCTGCGATGCGCACACTTTCACAAGCACTCGAAAACTTACGGACAAAGTGACCAATGTCTTCTTCATCCGCATCGGGTCGCAACCATCTCACCATGTTTCCTCTGGAATTCAGCCCCAATGAGTTATCTCCCGACCACACCGTTCCATCGCCACTGTTAATCAGTTCAGATGCTTGTGTCATTGCATCGCGAGTGGCGTCCACAACGGTCGAACGAGGTGCAGGTATTGAGTGTTGCGCAAAGAATCCATCGATAAACGTTTTATCTTCCAGCTGAATCCAATCGGGCCTGCGACAGGCGTCGATGTGGCGTCCGAATGCATGAGTTGCCGTACGGAAACGAAAAACGGTGAAGAACGCTTTGCCCTCTGGATCAAATTTTTCGAGCGCTTCTTTAATTTCAGGAGTGGGACTTTCGAAAAGTTCATTCCAACCGTCTTCATACGTGAAGTTTTCTGGATTAATGGAAAGATCAACTTCGATGTGTGTGACATCGTCACCAAGATCAACTTCGGCGTTAAGCATTGTGCGAAGAGTAATGGCGAGGAAAGGCCCTGCACCGAGTACTCGGAGTTGTTCAATTTTTGCTTCGAACGAAGATGCACCGTCACCGGTGAAGATGAATTTACGTCCTTGAACACGTTCTCGTACATAATCTCGAATGTCATCCAATGAACCAGCCATGAGAACTCCTTACTTTTTCCACAAACGGCTCTCGCTACAGAACCTCGCGTCACTTTGTCCGTTTCTATTAATTGTCTCGGAAAAGGAACAACGCACCTTAACAGTTGATGTCTCGAGATTTCCTCTCAAGGCTTGCGATTCATTATTGAGAGCGTACGAAGATCCCAACAAGTCATAAACGAGCTCCTGGAATGTTCTATCAGCGCTAATTTACAACTCTTTATTAAATCTTTTCAGTCGTGATTCAAGTTCGATATGTTCACTATATTTTATCCGAGGAAATAATACGGGAAGTCGAACAACGATAGTTCTTCCATCTTTTAATAAAACCTCAACTCGGGGTCGAAATGCAATAAATCCAAAGCCTTTCAAAACATTCATGTACTGCATAGACGCAAAATCGCTTTTTACACCGTCATGTTCAACCGGGGTCCATCGAAGGGAGTTCTTAAGAAATCCTCGAACGTATACACGCGAAGCTCCAATTTCTATTCTTCCTGAATCAGCGTACATAAATGATTGAGGGATAATAATCGCTATCACAAAGACTGTAAAGAATAATTTTATGATTGGATCAAATGGCCCTGTCCAGACGAAAACGATGAAACCTAACGAAACAATTATCGAGTAGATCAAGTTGAGATGCAGACGTCGTTGGTCACGGGGGTTGGAAAGACTATTTCACCTTCTGATAGAGGAGGCGGAGGAAACGCTTCGTCATCGACAAAAGCGTCCTCCCATATGTCCATAAGCTTTATTCAGCAGCGGGAGCGGCAGCAGCGCCAGGGTTTTTCTTAGGTGTCGTTTTTGCAGCACCGGAAATTCCTGCAACTCCAGGGTCGCTAACCTCACCGAGTTCTCCACTGACAACATCCTCAACTTTTGAAATTGTTGGCATTCCTTTGAACGTCACTTCTTTTTCGCCTGCAACCACGTTGCCATCTTCACCGAGTTTGTCAATCACATCGACAAGAACAGTTTCGCCGGCATGGAATTCTTTGTTCAGAATCTTTTCCGATAAAGGATTTTCGATTCGACGTTGAATTTCACGACGGAGTGGTCGAGCACCCATGGTGGGGTCATAACCCTTTTCGGCGATATAGAACTTGGCTTCTTGCGTCAGTTCCAAACCAATTCCTTGACTCATGAGCTGTACGCGTGAACGGTCGATAAACAAATCGACAATTTCTGTGACTTCTTCACGAGTCAGTTCAGCGAACACAATCACTTCATCGACACGATTCAAGAACTCAGGACGGAAGTGGCCCTTAAGCGCTTCCATCGCCTTGTCTTTCATCTTCTCGTACGAGTAACCAGCAGCGGACGAACCGAAACCAACATTGGATTTACGCAGGTCTGCAGTACCCAGGTTCGACGTCATGATGATGACTGTGTTCTTAAAGTCAACAGTACGACCCTGAGCATCGGTAAGGTGTCCGTCTTCGAGTACTTGCAAGAAGGTATTGAAAACCTGTGGGTGAGCCTTTTCGATTTCATCCAAGAGAACGACGGAGAATGGCTTACGGCGAACGGCTTCGGTCAACTGACCACCTTCGTCGTATCCAACGAATCCTGGAGGCGAACCGAACAAACGCGACACAGTGTGCTGATCCATATACTCCGACATGTCGAGTTGAATCATTGCATCTTGATCACCAAACAAAAACTCGGCAAGTGTTTTCGCAAGTTCAGTTTTACCCACACCTGATGGTCCTAAGAAAATGAAGCTTGCGCTGGGGCGCTTAGGGTCTTTAATTCCTGCACGCGTACGACGCATTGCTTGGCTGACAGCCTTGACAGCTTCATTCTGACCAATAATACGGTGGTGAAGTTCTTCCTCCATACGCAGCAACTTGGCAGTTTCTTCCTCGGTCAACTTGTATACAGGAATACCTGTCCACATCGCAAGAATTTCTGCAATAGATTCTTCGGTCACTTCATTGAAAAGATCTACGCCCTGTGCTTTCCACTGGACTTCCTTTTCTTTCATGTCGGCAAGAAGTTCTTTTTCGCGATCACGCATTTGCGCAGCACGTTCGAACTGTTGGGACTCAATCGCTTGTTCTTTTTCGGTACGCACCGTTGTGATTTCGTCTTCGAGCTCTTTGTAATCTGCAGGAGTTTGCATGCGGTGGATACGCAAACGTGAACCCGCTTCGTCAATGAGGTCAATTGCCTTATCAGGAAGGAAGCGATCAGAAATATATCGGTCGGCCAAGTTTGCAGCAGCAACGATTGCTTGATCGGTAATGGTGACCTTGTGGTGAGTTTCGTAACGGTCACGAAGACCTTTAAGAATTTCAATTGTCTGAGCAACAGTGGGTTCTTCAACCTTGACGGGCTGGAAACGACGTTCTAACGCAGGATCTTTTTCGATGTTCTTGCGGTATTCATCAAGTGTTGTTGCACCAATAGTTTGCAATTCACCACGAGCCAACATGGGCTTGAGGATACTTGCAGCATCAATCGCACCTTCGGCAGCACCAGCACCCACGAGTGTGTGCATTTCATCGATGAACAAAATAATGTCACCACGCGTTTTGATTTCTTTAAGAACTTTCTTCAGTCGTTCTTCAAAGTCACCGCGATATCGTGAACCTGCAACAAGGGCACCAAGATCGAGTGTGTAAAGTTGCTTGCCTTCAAGAGTTTCCGGAACATCGTTCGACACAATTTTTTGCGCAAGACCTTCAACAACTGCGGTCTTACCGACACCTGGTTCACCAACGAGCACGGGGTTGTTCTTAGTACGACGTGACAACACTTGCATCACGCGTTCAATTTCTTGTGCGCGACCAATGACGGGGTCAAGCTGTTTTTCGCGAGCAAGTTGTGTAAGGTTGCGACCGAACTGATCGAGCACCATCGAACCTGCAGCGTTACCTTGCTCTTCGCGTCCACCAATCCCAGCAGGAGCTTCGCGCCCACCAGAAGATGCCGTACCACCCTGGCCGTAACCAGAAAGAAGTTGGATCACTTGTTGACGCACGCGAGAAAGATCTGCGCCAAGCTTAACAAGTACTTGTGCGGCGACTCCTTCGCCTTCACGAATGAGTCCAAGCAAAATGTGCTCTGTACCGATGTAATTGTGTCCAAGTTGAAGTGCTTCACGCAGCGAAAGTTCAAGAACCTTCTTGGCACGAGGAGTAAAGGGGATATGGCCACTCGGAGCGGCTCCACCTTGGCCAATAATTTCTTCAACTTGCCCACGCACAGCGTCGAGTGAGATGCCCAATGACTCGAGAGCTTTGGCGGCAACGCCCTCGCCCTCGTGGATGAGGCCTAAGAGGATGTGCTCTGTGCCAATGTAGTTGTGGTTTAAGAGGCGTGCTTCTTCTTGTGCAAGGACAACGACGCGACGTGCTCTGTCGGTAAAGCGCTCAAACATGTGGGGTCCTTTTCGTCTAACGAGAGGTGCTTCTTGGTATAAAGAATCACCTTTCAGGTTTTGAAGATCTTAGTTGTTAATTTCGTCGTCAATTGGGGCGATCTGAAGGTAGTAACACCCTACGTGACCAACGTATTCCCAGAGGAATTATCTGGATAGCTCGGGGAGGGTTGCACCTTGAAAACTTTGACATAAAAACACAATACAACTGAACGAACTGCTGCTTCTTAGTTGCTTTGGGGGAGAGTCCGACCTTGGAAAAGATTAAGCCTTTGTAGGCTCTCCCTTTTCTTTTCCAAGATCAGACTCTAACTGAGGCAATATCTCCCATTTGGTCGTGAATGCGACAGTCACATATCTTCCGACATAATCTTAAAGAAGTGAAACCGACTGATCTTAATCTCGCTCCCCTTGAAGGTGACCTCAATCGTTTTGAGGAAATCTTGGAGAAAAACATTCAGAGCGACTTACCTCTTATGCGCGATGCTGCTCGTCATGTAGTCCTCGCCGGCGGAAAGAGATTGCGTCCAGCTCTCGCGCTGGCTTGTGCATATGGAGTCAATGGTCTTGAACCAACAACTGACGACGTTCTCAAAGGTGCCTGTGCAATCGAATTAGTTCACGCAGGAAGTTTGCATCACGATGACGTCATCGACAATGCGACAACACGCCGTGCCATCCCGAGCGTTAATGTGCAATTTACAAATACGGTCGCGATCCTCTCGGGTGATTATTTATTGAGTCAAGCTTCTATGTTGGCAGCTTCCCTTGGCGCTGATGTCAGCGCACTATTGGCTGAAACAATTTCGCAACTTGCGATTGGCCAAATTATTGAACAGCAAAATCTTTTTGATGCGCGCCGTACACGTGAACAGTATTTGCTAGCTATTGAAGGAAAGACTGCTTCTCTTTTTGCATCGGCATGCAAAATTGGCGCCATGGTTGCAGGCGCTGAAACAGAAACTGTTGAAGCACTTCATAACTATGGCTACAACATTGGAATGACATTCCAAATCATCGATGACTTGTTAGATCTCACTGCTGATGAAGAAGTACTCGGCAAGCCAGCAGGTCACGATGTAACCGAAGGGGTCTATACCCTTCCCGTTATTTTCGCGGCAAGTAACGATGCGCGAGTCAAAGAAGTATTGGGAGACCATCTCACCGCCGCAGAACTCGACGAAGTTCTCGTCATTGCCCGTGAACCGCGATTCATAGATCAAACATTTTCCATCGCACGCGATTATGGTCTGCGCGCTGCAGAGTCACTTGCCTACGCACAAATCAACGCCGAAGTTCGAGATTCCTTCACACGCGTCATCGATGGTCTCTTAACGCGCACTTTCTGATTAACTATTCGTAGCGTTGGAGCGCCAAAGACTCACCACATGAGTTCCAAACACACTAACGCTCGGAAGGAAAAAGTGTTTGCTCGGATCAGACTCACCAGATGAGTCTTTGGCGCTCCAACGCGGAGTACAAAGCGGGTTAAGGGTTAATAGCTTCGCCATTGCGAATTATCAACGGCACGCCGCCAATAAAGGAAATGTCACCACCATCAATCGCAATGGCTTGCGCATCATTGAGACAATACGCGACTTCATCAAAACCTTGGAGCTCGTCGCACACAATGTCTTGAGTGCAGTTTTGAAATACTTCGCTATTCATATGGGGAACGAGAGCGAAGTCGAAGATCTCCAGATATCCATCCGTACCAAATTCTTGTTGTTCATCATAGAGAACAGCTCTGGCTTTGCTCGGAAGTCGTTTGCCCAGCACCATCCCACCAGCACTACTCCCAACGTAGACCATATCCTCGCGCAACTTTGTGAGAATGCTGTCAAAACCAGATGATCGGTACACACTATTTAAGTAATCGGTGTTTCCACCCACTACGTAAATCATGTCGCATGCTTCTATGCGACCTTGTTGATTAATGTCGGAAAGACTCAGTAAGTTCACAATGTCCACGGCCCCACCAAACTTGTTGGCGATAGATGAAAGTTCGTTAATCATCCATCTTTTGTCGCCCTGCTCAACCGCATAAGCTTCGTTGATAATGCCGACAGAAATATCCTGTCGATTCTTATTAACCAAGTTTTCGCATGTAATCACAATCTCTTCTGTTGTAAAACCGGCAGAGGTGAGGAGATACTTCATGAAAATAGTGTACCGATGTCCATTGATGTCGTCCACAGCAGGCTCAGATGGCATAACATGTGAGTATGAAATTTTCACACAACGCCACTTATCCCGCAAGCTTCGAAAAAGTTGTTGAAGTTAGCACTTCAGAAGAATTCCTAAGTTCTATGACTGATCTGCCTGAAACGGCTGTTCCGGAGCGTAGATCTTTTTCGGATGACGGAAACATCGTCAGCTGTGAGATCTTCTGGGAACACACAGGCCAACTCGACCCGATGGCCAACATGTTATTGAAAGGTAAGCCTCTTACGTGGGTTCAAACAATAACCATCGATAAAGCAGCAAAGACAGGAACGATTTCTACTGTCTACATGGAAGGATCTATCCCCGGATCTTGTGAAGCCACTGTCACGTACACCGAAGATGGCGACACGACAACTCGTGTTGTCGAAGGTGAAGTTATCGTCAAAATTATGATGGCAGGACCAACAGTTGAAAAAAGACTTGTTGAGGGAATCGAAATTAGATACGACCTTGAAGCAAAAGCGCTTATTGAATTTCTGAATAAGTAGCTGAATTGAGCGCGTCGGCTCGCTCAATTCCATCAAGCATCAACCGTCCCACTTGGATGGGTGATTCAATAATCATCCCGTGAGCGGTTCCGTAGACAATAGATAACTCTGCACCTTTGATATACATGCACAATTCTTGAGCATCGCCTACAGGTGTCAATGTATCTTGACTCCCCACAAGGACTTGCGTGGGGACATTGATCGCGGACAGTCGATTCTTGAACGTATCCGAGAAGGCACAAATCGCATCGACCTGCATACAAAATTGGTGCACGTCAATCTCTTGAAAAAGCTTTTGTGCAATGGGAAGGAAAATAGTGCTCCTCCGAAGGAGCCGTGGACCAATCAACCACATCAAGATCTCGTGATCCAATACCTTGCTACGACGTTGCATCAGTCGTTGTTTCCATTCTTGAAGTAACTCGGAGCGCCAATCATGCTGCGAACATGAAGTTGAGATAAGTGTCAACGATTTAACACGCTTCGGATAAACAGTCGCAAGAATTTGTGCAACAATTCCGCCCATTGAACACCCAACCACATGCGCAGCTGAAATGTTTTCATTTTCCATCACACGTAACACGTCACGAGTCAGGCGATAGAGGGAAAACTCTTTTGTCGCTGGCGAACCCGGGCTTCCTCGATGATCGATCGCGATACAGAGATGGTTTTGCGAAAGTAGATATCGCTGCAGGCCAAAACCTCGCGAATCCATTCCTAAACCCTGAAGGAGAATAATGGGATTTTCGCGGTTAGATCCCCAGAGATCATAAGATATGATTTGCCCATCACTAACTCGTACCGTTTTCATTTGGGAACCTCAGCCGCTGAAGAGGAATCAACAATATTTTCTGCACCACTATAAAGGTCCTTGATGATTTCTGTTGGGGAATCCTGCGATGTTATTCCCAAATACATACGGGTCGACGTGGAATCAACAATCATTCCGCGTCGTATAAACATTTCTACGTGGGGATCAATCGGTGCCCCCGCAATAAAGGACAATCTTTTAGCTAGAGCAAAGCCCACTCCGCTAGTAAAGAGAGGAATTCTGTTTCCTTCTCGAGCGGCCATCATCATTGTGGCATTGTTTGAACACGCAGCATGCAATACGCGATGTCGTACATCTTCACGAGGAACTTCCATCGCAGCACGCACGAAAATTTCAATTGCATCTCGCGGAGAAATAATCGGGAAGCCTATGTCGCGTGAAAAAGGTAGACGGGCTTGAACCGGAAATGCAGGAAGAGTTAAGAGTCGTGCCAAGGGATGCGGAACGTGTGCTCCGATTTCCGGTGCAGTACGAATGATCGTGACGTAAGGAATTTTATTAGTTAATTCTTCCTCAACATCGCGACACATTTTTCCATAGGGAGTATCGGGGGAAAGCGGGCTCGTTTCATCGTGCGTATGCGAATTGCTAAAACCATACACAACAACAGAAGAGCGAGTTATGACATGGACATCATGGTCAGTTGATATTTCTTTTACTGCATGGATGATTCCTGTTGTACAGGCTTGCGTTGCATTAAGTGCACGTAAAGAATTCAAACGTGCACCTGGTTCATATACCCCAAAGTTAATAATGACATCGGGTGAAAAATTAATAATTACTTCTGCAATACGTTCAGAGTCGTCGTAACGACTCATAAAAAACCGAGATCGGGCCAGGTATCTGCGAGGAGGATACATATCAACGCCCGCAATTGCAGTGACTGTAGGTCGCTGTTCAAGAAGGCTCGCTATTTGAGTCCCAAGGTCACTTCCGATCCCCGTGATGAAAACCTTCATATTCACCCTATCGACCCTAATCAGAAGCATATTGATACACAAAAGGATTTACAAAATCTATTTTTTTATAATCAGAGTTAAGCCACTTTTGGCATAATTAGGACACGGAAGCTAGAATGGAGGGCTTCTTCTACTGATAAGGATAACTAACTCGATATGACAAGCGATATTGCCCTCAATTATAAACGTAATAAAGCTCGCAAAGACGTGATGGGCCTTATGTGCTCTACAGAAGACGTAAGGGGTATTTTCGATTTATTCAAAGACGCTCCTGAAGATTTCGCAGAGTTTCTCACGGATGTCGATTTCCTTTTAGCTGAGATAGATCAGAATCACTTCGTTGGAAGTTCTCTTGCGCTCGTCGCATCGAGCAATGTGATCAGCGATCAACATCGCGCTGCACTCATCGAAGCCATCGGGAAGAAATACGGATTACAACGACCTGAAACTCCTTCCAGACTCCAGCATTTAATGAAGCCATCATTACTTACATATGAACAAAAGTTCGAAGTGATTGCTCTGCAATTTCTTGCAGCAATACCTGAAACAGATCATGCACATACGTTTTCTCAAGCAGATCGTACTGCAATTGTCACTCATTTCCAAGAGCATTACGGCGTAGAGATAATCGTCAGTCAATTATTAAATGAAGATCAATCGATTGGTTTTGTAGCAGGACGAACAGGATTTCCCAGAGATGCTGTTGAGAAATATACGCGCGAAAAGCGTGCAGCTAACGGCGTCCAGTTGTTGAGCGGTACCGATGGCCTCTTTGATGCGTTGAGATTTGCACGCTCTAAAGGGTGGAGTGAGCCAGCCCGCACCGATTCGTTCCCTGGTCGTCTCCTGAACTTCAGTGGAAAGAATCTGTGAAATAGGCCAAGGAGTGGACGATTTCAGGAATTGCTAATCGTTCCTCGAAATGTTTGCCACCAGGAACTTCTATGCGCTCACAACCTAACTGTTCGGCAATATAAACGAAATCTTCTCGAGGAATATAGGGATCGTGATCTCCGTGAATCAGTACGATTTTCTTGACGTTACGTTTAATCGCTTCCCAATCCCACGGAGTATCAAAATAACCGCTGTCCTTTTCCATTTGAATTCCTAGATCGGTGTAGTGCGGACCAATGAGAATAAGTCCCGCATAGGAATGTGTCTCGGCGTATCTCATCGCTGCCACTGCACCACTACTCCATCCAATGATGACATCATCCTCAGTAATGCACACCGTTTTCTCAAGAAATTTCAACCAATACTTTGCACGCGCATTAATACTGTCCGGCATCGTTTCAAAAAAGGTGTCGTGCCCTCGAGATTCAATCTCGGCCTTTAACCAAGGAGCGAACGCCGCGCTCCAATGTGGCGTTCCGTTTCCATGAATATAAACAAAGCGCGTCAACAGATCACAGTTCCGCAAGAGCTAGCCCACGAAGGGTGAAAAACTCATCGTAGGAGACTTCTGATTCAAGGAGCGGTTGGAGCAACGCAGCATTACCGCCTGTAAGGATTACCGTTACCGGCCCTCGCTCGCGTGTAATGCGCGTCACGAAGGTATCAATGATCGCGGCAGCGCCGTACAGCACGCCGCTTTGAATACACTCCACCGTGTCGCGTCCCACAATATCTTTGGGTGCCACTAAATCAACATTAGGAAGAACCGGAGCTTGAAGCGTCAGTGCATCTCGCGAAGTTTCGATACCCGGAATAATCGCACCCCCTTCAAATGTGCCTTGGGCATCGATGTAATCAATCGTGATCGCCGTTCCACAATCCACGATTACTCCTGGGAGTGGAACAACATTTTGCGCTGCTATTGCATTGGCAATTCGATCAGGACCCAATGTAGAAATAGAATCGTAATCAAGCAATGCCCCTCGTGGATTTTCACCAGAAACTAAGTGAAGAAATAAACCTGACGATTGCGCAGCATCTCGAGCAATCTCTCGTACACGTTGCACACCAATACACGCAACAATATCAACAGCGGTCATTTTTGTTCGTGCAGCAGTATCTTTAATGAGTTCAACGAAATCTTGCACATCGTTAATCGAGGATGTATTTGTTCTCTGCGGAGAAACAATTTCTCCATCGATTGCGGCCGCCGATGTAATCGACGTATTCCCGACATCGATAACAAAACGAATGATCTCTCTATGTGTCATTGTGTATCAAAACCTAGATCAAGCGCAGGTGCACTATGTGTCAATGCTCCCACGGCTATGTATTTAACGTTTGTTGCACCATAGACAGCAAGGTTTTCAAGTGTTACTCCCCCAGAAATTTCAAAATCCATCTCAGGTGCCATTTGTTGCGCAGCTATAACTTCTTCTATCGAAAAATTATCGAGCAAAATAAGATCAGGTTTATGGTCAAGCACGACCTTCAACTGTTCAAGATCGTCGACCTCAACTTCAAGAGGAATATTAGGATTAAATTCTCGACACCGATTCACTGCCGATTCAAGATCAGCACCTGCTAAATGGTTGTCCTTGATGAGAAACGCATCATATAGTCCCATCCGATGATTCTCGCCTCCCCCATCAACAACAGCTTGTTTTTCTAATGCTCTATAGCCAGGCAAAGTTTTCCTTGTGTCGCGAACGATCGTTGTTGAATTAATACGCGCGAGCTCATCAACATACTTTCGAGTCAATGTTGCAATTCCGCTGAGATGTTGAAGAAAATTAAGCGTTGTTCGTTCGGCAGTGAGAATCGATATCAGCGGACCATCAATGGCGGCAAGTGAATCGCCCGACATGCACGTGTCTCCATCATTCATTTCCCAAACAACTTCAATCGAATTATCCACAGCATGCAGTGCCTGTGTTGCAATGAGCGATCCGGAAAGAACGCCGCGTTCTCGTGAGCGAAGAATAATCGACGCCTGTTTAAGTGGATCGATAAGTGCTTGCGCTGTGATATCTCCTCGTTGACCTAAGTCTTCATGGAGAGCAAACTCAATTAACGTCGCTGTTTGATCGTCATCCATTTAATTAACGCTCACTCTTCATGGGAAGAAACACAGGTTTATTCCTAACATTATTTGTAAAGAAATGTCCTCGGTAGGATTCTTGAAGGTCAGGGCAATCTCTTCGAGCGTGACAACCACGAGTTTCTTGTCGTGCGAGCGCTGAGGAAATGAGAGATTGGGCAATCAATACGAGATGAGACATTTCAATATTCGCAAAGTTAAGTTCATTGAGGTTGTGGTCCCCATCAAGATACTTCTTTAGTTCAGCCTGAGCTTCTTCCAAAGACAATGCATCTCTCAATACTCCGACATTTCTTGTCATCAGTTTTTGGAAATCTAATCTATGTTCTGCAGAAATCATCTCAATACGATTCTCGCCACTATGAACTAATTCTTCGCTGTCTTGGAGATAGCCCAGCATTCCTGTATAACTAAATGTATTGATACCAGCAGCAATAGCACGCGCCACACGTTCACCAAAGACAAGGCCTTCAAGAAGAGAATTGCTGGCCAGTCGATTAGCGCCATGCACACCATTACTGGCAACTTCACCCGCAGCCCATAAGCCGGGCAACGATGTCGCTCCCATAAGATCGGTTGCTATACCTCCACAAAAATAATGCGCAGCAGG
>CALMUU010000173.1 GCA_937872965.1 uncultured Actinomycetes bacterium | reverse complement strand
CCTCTGTTCATCGCAACAACGGGCGTACCACTAGCGAGAGCCTCGATAACGGCCATTCCAAAAGGTTCTTCCCAGTCAATAGGGAAAAGCAATGCTCTTGCTTCAGCAATAAAATCACGCTTCTTTTGGCCAGAAATATTTCCTACGTTTTTGATCGACTTATGAAGAACAGTAGCTGGCAAAATGTCGTCACTGTAGTATCGAAAATCAGCATTACGTCGGTATTTACTGTGTGGATTTAACAATTCAAGTAAAAGCTCTTCAGTGGTCGCAATCGATGCACACGTCCCCGCCATTCGTAGCTTTGCGTTCTGCTCCAGGCAATATTTAATTGCGATGTGCTGCCCTTTGTCGGGTGAAAAACGCGCCAGCGTAATAAAATAATCTTTCTTACGATCTAGGAAACGGTAGTCTTCGACATCAACTGCATTGTAAACGGGCTCTAATAATTTGTGACGGATCCCTTGTGGAGCATTTTCCATCAAGGCATTAGATATCCCAACCACATATGAACGCGACTTATCATCGAAGTAATCCCACATCAAGCTGCTATCAGGGAGCAAGCTCGAGGATCTATCTCCTGACTTGAATGGCGGACCGTGGTACGTATGAATGGACGGAGGCATCCCCGGAATTTTCGTTGCCCAATCAAGAATAAAGGGCCCTAAGTGTCCGTTGTGATCGTGAATAATGTCGAAATTTCCATCATCCAAAACAGCCATAAGAGCATTCTGAATATGGGCAATGATTATGGGAAGGGACTCATACCAAGGCGAATGAATATGTGGATATTGCTCGGATTCATATATCCGGTGAATTGTACATCCATCGAGTTCTACATCTCCTGCGGCAAAGATTTCAACCTCTACCCCCAGTTTTACCAAACCATCGACAAGACCTTTGAGGACAGTTTCAATTCCGCCGTACCCTTGTGGTGGTATAGAAAGCCACGGTGGAGCAATCATTGCAACGCGCATATTTCCCGATTCTTACCCCATTATAAATAGGATCTTTGGTAATACGACTCTACCACATATACACATTTTCGTGACGGGGACACGTTGTTCCTCTATGCGAGGGAATGTGAAATAAACGGGTTGTGAGATTGATCATGCAATCCAGATAGATATTCATAAGCACCTATCGCCCAAAGCTGAAGAGGATTCCCCGCCGGAGTGAAATTCTGTGCATCGATAAGTTCAGGGAACTTATCGTCGAGATAATTCAATATACGAAGAGTAACTTCTTGTGCATGTGAAAGGCCGTGATGGCCCGCCGCGCAATGGATAAGAGCTTGTTCATGACTCCACACATAGTTGGTATGGTAAGTATCAGAAATATTCGCCTCAGGTATGCCCGTACGATAACCTGCCTGGGTTTCCAAGGCCGTCGAATAGTTTTGAATTAATTGTGCGTAACTTTCCGGCAATAGTTCTTTCGGTAGATAGAGCAGGCTCTGAAGTGAATCGGTCGAGAGTGGATCGATGATGGTTCCTTGTGCATCAATTGCAGTTACAAAATGATCTGCGTTCCACAACTTTTCTATCCCTCTACGGATCATCTGTGATCCGAATTCTACCAAAGTTGAGTCCTTCAGCATCTTTCCTGTTTCGTAAAGAGCAAGTGCATTTTGAAAATGAGCGAGGGTATAAACAATTGGGTATCGAGTTCGTTCATCCGGGCTATTAATTACAGAATCTTTCCAATACGTGACACGTAATGCAAAATCATCTGCTCCTGCATAAACAGGGTTCTCATAAAAGATTCCATCTACGACATGACTTTCAATGTAAGTGATTGCATCGTGGACGGAAATGGCATGCAGCGTGAATGCATCTGTGTTGTGTTGGCTCTTTGCGAGAGCACAAACGCCGAGCAAGTAAAGAGCTGTCGAATCACAAGCATTGTATGTTGTAATTCGATTACGAAATTTTATCCCCGGATGTTCATGATGAATCTTTCCGGGTTCTTCTCCTGTAAGAGCATCAGGATTTCGACCCTGCAATTCCGAGCAATAGTTCACTTGATTTTCAAGTGCGGCATAATTCTGTGCGATAAGGGCGTAAGTAAAACCATCACGCGTAAAATTTGAAGGGTAGCTAGGTAATCCCGCACAATAAAGATCACGCGCGAGACGCAATTCTTTCAGCGCAGCGGCAACCCTGTCTTCATCTTCTTTCAACACCCCAACAGCTTAAACATTAAAAGGGATCGATCTCATGATGATCAGAATGAAATGTAGAGCAAGCTGCTTTCTAGGTCATTTCACAGGTAAAGATATTTTCCCATCGGAAGATTACGTTTTCACGAGATTATCTTTGAAAAAGAGATACCCGAAACAAAACACCATTGATATTGCGTAGGACACGATGACAACCACTCCAAAATTGGTGTACTGAGACAAAATACTGAAAGATAGGGCAAAGAAAGCGGAGCCGAAGGATCCAATGGGCATAGTTCGAGCAATGGAGCGAATAATACTTGTGCCATGGCGATGATTCAAAATGATAAGCGTCGAAGTAAATGTTGCTGGATAGGCAGAAAAGACAGCTCCCCAAATAGGACCGCTTACGCGACCGAGAATAATCGCTGTAGCGATTACTCCACCCGCAAAGCAAAAACGAAAAATCATCTCTCCGCGCGTGTAGTGAATCTTGACAGCCTCGTGGTCTTGCAAATTGCGAAAAAGATATTGTGACAAAATAAAGGCCGCAATGCACACAGCCATTGAAATTATAAGGTTCGTAATATGAAAACTAGCGAATGTAAATGAGATACTTGTCCAGACCAGTAAAGCACCTGCGTACTTTATGTAGATAGGACGTTCGCCTAGAAGAATGTATACAACCAAAAACATAATGCTTCCACCAATGACTGCGGGTGTGGACCCTATAGCTCGGCCAGCTTCTTTCAGCGAGCTCGTCCAAGCCAGGAAAGAAAAAGAAACCAACATTGTGGTGGGTAATCCTGTTAAGAGTCCAGCAAGCCGTGGGCTAACTCTCTCGGCCAGCACCGTTGTGCCAGCAATATAACTACCACCGATAAGAAACGAAGCAATGACTTGAAGCGTGAATATCACAACCGATAATCATAACGAGAGTTTGAACTGATTCTCGTCACATAACAATTGTATGGTTCGTACGTTTTTAAACTATTGCTTTTGAACTTTGGAATGTTCGCTGATAGCACGCGCAACATCGTTAGCAGCGACAACAAATGGTTCAAGGATAAAATCGGGTTGCGCCCTGTCAAGTTTTCTCGCATCTAACTCATTATGTGCTGTTAAAGCAATTAGCCCATTATATTTATGTCGTTTCAATTCGTGTGCGAGCGCTATGTTTATATCCGGTGCAGGAATGGCACAGATAACGCACAATACTGTTTCCAAGGGCAATGAGGACAATAGATCCAGATCTTCGGCATCTCCAAAAATGAAATCAACATTTTCTAGCTCATTATTAACAGTTACTGGATCGAAATCAATTATCAATATCGAATACTGACCTGTTGCAAGGTTATTTGCAATTTCACTTCCATATCTACCGTAGCCATAAATAACTATGTCATACGATCGCCCGTCTTGATTAGGAATCTCTTTTAGCCGTTTTCGTTCAAAAATTGACAAAGTCGGTGCGACACGGTCATAGATTTCATGTGAATAGAGGGTTAAATAAGTAGAAATGCTTATTGTGATGAGACCAACAACTGTAATTAACCCCACGGTTGAATTGTCTATGTGCCCCAAAGAAAGTCCTAATGCAGCGAGTATCAACGAAAACTCTGAGATTTGAGCTACCGTGACACCAGTCAAGAATGAAACGCGTGCAGGATACTTCATCACGCCCATGATCGTCATCATAATTATTGGTTTACCCAATAATACAAAGACTGAAAGGATAATCGCTGGAATAATTTGTTTCGGCGCGTCGGTAAACTCGAGACGGGCCCCAAGCTCCAAGAAGAAAAACAACAATAGAAAGTTTCTGAGACTAATGAGGCTCGATCCTATTGTTTCTCTATAAGGCGTAAAAGCTATTGCTAGACCTGCGAGAAAAGCGCCGACTTCAGTACTAAAACCAAGCCAGTCCGTAAACGATGCAACTCCCACTGCAAAAGCAATCGCGAACACGACAAGTAACTCGCGAGAACGTGCTGCAATGCTCAACAGGTAAGACAATAGATAACGAGAAATCAAGTAAAGACCAGCAAGTAGTCCCAATCCCTTGCCGAGAACTATTGCAGCTTGGTGGCCAGCATTTATATCACTCTCTTGTGAAAAAGCAGTGAGGGCGATCATCACAAGAATTACGATGATGTCTTGGACTATCAGAAAGCCAATCGCTATTCTTCCATGAAGTTGTTCTAGCTCACGTTTATCAGTGAGCAACTTGATGACAATGATCGTTGAGGAGAATGTAAGAGCAATTGCTACATAAAGTGCTGGAGTTGTTGATAGTCCAAGTCCAACTGCAATCAAAAAGCCGACTAATGACGTAAATGCCACCTGCCCGATGCCTGTGGCAAGGGCTACTAGGCCAATGGTACGGATTAAATGTAAATCAAGTTTTAGTCCAATGAGAAAAAGGAGGATTGCGATTCCCAATTGAGCGAGCAACTCAATCTGTCCGCTAGCTTCAACCCACCCAAGACCGACAGGCCCGACGCCGACACCCACTGCGATGAATGCAACTATTACAGGTTGGCGAAAACGCATGGCGATAAGACCGGCGAAAACAGAAATCCCAAGTATGCCACCGAAAATATAGAAATCATTGTGATCCATCGAACTTCGAGCTTAGACGAGACTCTGACACAATGCGTTCATGTCATTATATAGAGGTAATTCATGATCAATGTAAAGAACGAAATGATTATAGAATCATTTTAAAGTAGTTGCTACTGTGAACAAAGCCATTGCCCTCATAGAAGCGCTTTGCATCGTCACGAGCCGTATTGCTGTGCACATCAACCAATTTTGACCCTCGCTCTTGTGCGTGAGAAATAACTTCGTTGAGAAGTAACTTCCCTATACCTTCTGAACGACGGGATTCGTCAACAACAAAAGAGTCGATCGTTGTCACACGACCGGCAAGATGAAGTTGTCTGCGAGTATTTGCTGCAATAAACCCGATAACCTGAGAATCATCCTCTGCCACAAAAACCACTGTGGAGGTATGAGCATTCAACTCTTCAATGATTTGATCTTCTGTCAGTTCGTATCCGAGTGACGCAAGAAGAGATGTAATGACTGAAGCATCTTCGGGTTGAGATGGACGCACGCGAAACGACATCAGATCAGCTTACCAAAAGTTATTTTTTGAAACTTATCTGGTGTCGAAGGGGGGACTTGAACTATGACACAGTCCATATCACCCTGTTCCATCCTATTCTTTTTTGTAACGTGTACTTGGGCAAACTAAGAATCTCATTCCATTCTGTTTCTTTTAAAATGATCTGGTTATTTGAAGTCGGGTTGCAAAATGGTTGCAATATAGTTCTTATTTTGCGTTTAGATGGTCTACGAGCTTCTTTAAAAGCTCCACTGTGAATCCGTATAGGTTTATCCTAAAGAAATCAGCAGAAGTTTCATCGATCCTTGGATAAACATATTCTGGCCCTGGCCCCATATATGGGTTTATTGATGAAAAGGTAGGGTGTGCTGCATAAGTACAAAGGATCTTGTAAGTCTGCGCACTTGCTTTAGTGCCTAAATCAGTTCCTAGTTCGACAATCATGTCATATGTTGACGAAAGCCCCTTCAAGCCTATTAGGTTCTCTGGCGTTAAGGCCACGTTCTCATCACCCCGGTACAACGAAACCGGATCCACATAGTTGAACTCAACTTTTTCTTTTTCAAGATGGAATCGATTCACATAATCTTGTCGGTAATCCCAGTCGTTCTTGATTAGCGTTAATGCACGATCTGGGTACTTCATAATATACCACCCAAGTGCAACAGTCTCTAAACAACTACGAAGCCCGATATCAGTAACAGGATTTGGCAATATCGGAGAGTCACCGGATTCTATTTGCTGATCTGAATATTTCTTCATGTGAGACAACGCTATAAAAATATCTCTGCATCTCTTGATACATCCTAAAGCGACTAACTCAGCATTGGTTGAGATCGATTCAAACAATAAAGTCGATTGTTCAAAAAGTCCATCATCTTCGAACAACGCATGTATACAGCGCTGTTCAACGTCCTTGATCTGCTGCTCTTCATCTGGTGTAAACATAGCTATTCGGAGTTATGTTTCAAGATAATATTGTCGAGTTCACTCGGATCAAAGAGAACATCCCATGCCCATGTTCCAAAACGTCCATCAGCATTTACTGCCTTAACCCATTCGTCTAAGAATTTTCTCTTACGTTGATTTTGTGGAGAGTCCAGACCCTTTACTTCCAGCACAAGCTTCACGTCATTATTAAGTTGAATCAAAAAGTCAGGTATATATCTGCGAAGCGTTCCATTCCACATGTAAGGAATCTCAAAACCAAGGTGATCATTCTTAACCCAAGATTCAACGTACTTCCCTACTCCTTGATCGACATCAAGAACTCTTGAAACTGCCATCTCCCAGCTTCCATCTGTAACCATATGACTGATGTGACTTTTCTCAATTGGCTCGCTCTCACGTCGAGTAAACCAGGTAGCCATATCCCCTGTTGAACGTGTTACGTTTTGCCTGTCGAAGACCAGCTCTGTTGCTTCGATTTGTTCGCTGCCAAGCAAAATAGAATCAGCGATATGTTGGACAATCTTGTTCATGCTCAGCATAACCATTACTTTGCGACGCATCGGGTCTTCATCCAACAACGAAGTGAAGGCTAACTTTTCAGACTCAATAAATTCTTCTGCAAGTGAAATTACTTTCGGCAATAGATCCATGCGCGATTTGCCTTGCCATTGGCCAGATAGCTTTTCCACTATCTCCGCGGCAACCTTAAATACGACATATTGAAGCCTATATTTCTCAGCAAATTCTTGAAGGTCTATCTTGGACATTGTGTTGGTTGTTTTACCTTCAAGCACTGCGGCCAGTTCAGCATAAGTGTCAACTTTTGAGCTATCGATAACCAGTTTTTCAATTCCATCCAAGGTTGTTGAAAACTCAACCTTTGCTTTATATTCAATTCGCAGTACGTTTGGCCATATAATCTCGTGGGCGAACTTTGAAGGAACAACTTCCACTCGCGTTTGTGCAGCTGGTGGAGGTGGAGGTGTATCATCAGTGCCTTCATTTGGTAAAAAGCTAAACGGAACACCAAATATATTCACGTATTCAGGATCATATAATCCTGTTTCTTGATTGATCTCATAGTTCACACGACGTAAACCACGACCAACAACTTGTTCGCATAAAAGCTGGCTACTAAATGCGCGCAAACCCATAATGTGAGTTACGTTCTTCGTGTCCCAACCTTCAGAAAGCATTGCAACTGCTATCACATGTTGAATCTGTTCACCTGCGGCACGAGGTTTACCAACACTATCGACGATTTCTCTCAGTAATTCTTCGTTTTTTAAATTAGCGAGCCGTTCACGCTCTTCAGTGCTAAGTGAAGTGTTCGCAGCGACAATTTCCTCTAGGTGAATTCGATATGCATCTTTTTTCTTCCCGGCAAATTGGTCAGTATCGGCTTGACTTTTTTCTTCAGCGCTCTCAAGAACTTTTGAATCGATTCGCAATGTTCTTACTTTTTCTTTCAGGTCGTCGATACCTTCAAAGCGGTTGAGATTAAAACTGTGTTCTATGCGCGCTGCTGTTTCCGTTCTGTTGCATACTGTAATCATTACCGGCGGAATATCGTGACCTTCTTTTTTCCATGCATCTTTAGTTTCTTGCCAGTCTTTTGCAAGGAGCTGATAAGCATTGCGAATAAGGTCTGGAAGTGGTTCCGTTTCTAATTCTTTTCCAAGTTGTTTACTAACCTCATCACTTTTATAGATGTGATACAACTTTGGCTTCATCGTTTTCGCGTCGATATTCATTGAATCGCTTCGCACTACTATTCGAGGTGTCTTTACTAGCCCAGATTCAATTGCGTCATTAAGACCAAAATCGCTAACAATCCAACCGAACAAAAGTTCTTCATCTGATTTGCTGCCCATTGGCCTAAACGGTGTGGCTGACAAGTCATGGCATCGGATTAGGCCCCGAGTTTTGTGTATACGATCGAGACCTTCCATCCACCTCGTTGCATCTTTAGCGGCAATTTCATGCTTTATATAATCTTTTTCTGATTCACCTGGCTTTAGTCTCCAGGCATGATGCGCTTCATCATTGATAACAAGTAAGTTACGAGCACTAGCCATATCGTCAAGCACACGTCGAGTGAAGGCCTCATCACTTTCTTCACCAATTTTCACCACGCTTCTAAGTTGCTCTTTAAGAGGCATGAGCATGTGCCAGTTGATGACTTTAACTTTTCCCTCGTAAAGTTTTGATTTGAGGTCAGCAGGAACAATGTCGAAAACGTCATAATAGTTTTGAGAATCAGATGGTTGAAGAACGCTGAGCCTGCTTTTAACAGTGAGCCCAGGGGCTACTAATAAAATGTTTTTACTAAATCGTGTATCTTTTCGATATGTATTTTTATTGATAATATTTATGGCTACAAGCATTGCCATAACAACAGTTTTTCCAGTGCCTGTTGCCATCTTTGAGCACCAACGAGGGAATGCGCTACCATCAGAAGGTATATCAATACCGACTTTATAAGTATCAGGAGCTTCATTTAAAAAGAGAAGTGTTTCGATTGCTTCTATTTGGCAATAGAAAAACTTTTGGTCACGTTCCGCTCTGGTCCAATGTTCCAAAAGTCTCTTACTGATCCCTGTGAGACCAGGTCGGCCATCGTTTTGCCATCTAACAAGGTGGCCACGAATCTGATTAGCTATCTCTATTTCTTTAAAGATACCCGGGTCATCAAAAGACTGACTGTTAGGAGTCGCGATTACATAACCTGCTTTTCTTCGACCCTCGATTAGATCAAAGCTCTGCGTTTCGCGGTCGTAATACCAATGCTGGGCAGGCTCGAGATATGGCGAGTTGATGATGAGTTTGTCTATTTTTGAACCCATATCAATCCAAGTTTTTGACGCAGAAAGATTCAATACCTCTGTTATCAATAATCTTGACAGCACAACGTTTGTACTCTCCAGCTTCGAATGGAATCGATTCAGAGCCTTCAAATTTTTCCAACAGTGACACCTCGATTTCTGCTTTCAAATTCTTTGCAAGCTTGTTCCAGCCATCTTTCGAGCCTGCCATCGGGAAGAAGACTTGAGTAGGAAAGATACTTCGACCGTCATAATCGGTATCAAGCATCCACATAGCAATTTCTTTTTTACCACCACTTTGCACTTCCCCATTGCTTGGGTTGTAATAGTCGAATCCATTTACATTGACAATAAACTTTCCGCTGTTGTCAGTCGAGACTTGTACGTCAGGTTGACCAACAAGCCAAAAACTTTCGCTACTACTCTGATTTTTCTTAAGGTCGGAAGTAAGTAGATCAGTATTCATTTGCACTTTTAACAATTCGACACCAGCCCACTGCGTTTCATCAATGTCTTTCGATGCTTCAGGATCAAATTGAAACGCAGCAAACAGAATCATCTCAGGTGCTGGCTTTATCATTCCGGCTTCTTCTAAACAAAGCTCAACTTGAGTTTGTTCTAACGGTGCATACTCAGGCCCAAAACTAACAAGCACTTTTTTACCGTCGAGGGTTTCGGCTTCTGCGTGAATACGACGAGTCCCTTGGATAAGTTCGACTCTTGCAAACTCAATTTTGGCACCACTTTTTGCACGAACACCTGTCTTTAGAAGTTCACATCGCCAATCTTCTTGCCTTGCAGTTTCACCGGAACGCGCAATGCTGCTATCGCCTATATCTGATATTGGGTCTTTATCAATGGAAGAAACTGAAATGGCCGGTATAGCTTCCACGGTAAACGGGCCAGACACCCTAACGATAGTTTTATCTATTTTAGGGTTATCAACAAGTGTTTCTTCCTTTGGACTTTTTGCATTACCTAAATCCCCGAGAGTCACATGGGGCACTTTCTTATATAGAAAACCGCTCCCCACACCTTCAGTAGGATGGGCTAACTCGTACCAATCGAATGAAGCCGTCATCAATCGCTGCCTCGCAATCTGAATTGCTACACGTGACGTATCAATTGTGACCCATCTGCGGCCCCATTGTTCAGCAACAAAAGCTGTTGTGCCGGAACCGCAAGTCGGGTCAATAACGAGGTCGCCAGGGTCAGTGACCATCAACATACACCTTTGGACGATCTTTGCATTTGTTTGGACGACATAAACCATATTGCTTGCGCCACCAGAATCTACCCACAAATTGGACATTTGTTTTACAGGGAAATCTGAGAAGAATCTGCGATATTGCAGGGATGAATCTTTGGCTGTGATTCTCCCTAGTTCATAAAGACGTTTCATGCCTTCAACGCTTGTTTTCCAGTTCATGTTTTTGCCAGGAAAGTATGCTTTGCCACCTAGCTCAATTTCGACGGTCGTCGTTTCTCTGTATCCTTGAGATGTAATCGGGTCATCACGGAACACCCGGTCTAAGTCTATTTTTTGGGTATCCATTTCAGAAATATTCATTGGCATTCCGTCTGCATCTAAATATTTTTTGAAGCCTTCGGAAGCTAAATCATTTTTATTTCTAGGTAGGAACAAGCGTCGAAATTTCATTTGAGACTTGTTTTTTGAATACCAGATAATATAGTTGTGGATAGGCTTAATTTCTCCACCTTCGATGCTGCCAGTTTTTGTAAAGATGATATCTACGACAAAGTTTTCGGCACCAAATATTTCATCACAAATTTCACGGACATGATGATAGTTTTTATCGCTTATTTGAATAAAACAACTGCCGGTTTCAGCAAGTAGCTCTTTTGATAAGAGTAGCCTTTCTCTTATGTAACTTAAATAGCTGTGAATACCTAATTCCCAAGTGTCGCGAAATGCTTTGATCATTTCAGGCTCTGAACTTAAGTCTGAGTCTTTTCCATCTTTGACTTCTTTTTGATTTGTGAAAGGTTGAAAGTTTGATCCGTATTTAATTCCGTAAGGAGGATCAAAATAAATCATTTGAACCTGGCCAGCCGAGCCTTCTTTTTCTAAAAGACTATTCATCACCAATTGACTGTCGCCTGCAATTAGCCTGTTTGCCCACGCGTTTTTGTGTTGATAAAAACTAACCTCTTCGCGGACTGGTCTATGGTCGAATGGCTGATCAAACAGGCTGTGCTGGTAAACCTTTACATCTTTGTGAACCTGTTGAATAATGGATTTAGGATCAATGCGTTCGTGAACGTGAATACTTACTGTGTCGACATCGAGTTCGCTTTGTTCTTCTTTGCCTGCCCAAACAAGTGTCGGATCTAGATGTGGGTCAAATGAGTACTGTTTTTTTGCGGAGTCTGAATCATTGGCATTGCTAACCATTCCCACCTGCGGATTGTTTGGTCGGCTTTTATCATTGTGCTTGTACTGCTCAATATCTTTTTTCTTAACCGGTGTCTTTGCTTTTGCCATTACGAAATAATCTCCAAACCATCACAAAATCTCTATGAGATTCTATCAAATTAAACAAGGTTTAGATGCACGTTACCTACTTCAACATCACTCAATTAACCCTGCGTCACGAAATACCTGCACTACCGAGTGAGAGTCTTCTACATTCCATGCAAATTGCATTGGTGCTGAATTTTCAGCAGTGAAGTCAATCGTTGGACGAGGTCCGTATCGGTTCGGCCGTACATGCTCAAGCCACCAAGCTGATGCGCGCCAATTCCCATCCAGTGCAGCTAGTTCAATCTGCTTGAGATGTTTCATTTCTCCTTCAACGCGCTCAGGGCCTATCTCTATTGTAAGGATTGTCAGGATATTTTTGTCACGTGCCGTCTCAAGTTTTGACTCAAGGTCCATCAGGCCATCAACATCAATGTTGTCATCGCAATTAAATCGATCTAAAAAATCTTTACGCGCTTCATGCCAGGACTGTCGGGTGATACCAAGCAGCGCTACTGCATCGGTCCATGAAAGACCCATCCGGATTCCATCACGAAACAATTCGATTCGTTCTTCAGTTAATCGCGCAAGAGAACCATAAGCTTTCATTTCTTCTCCCGCGGAACAGCAGCAAGTAAAGATTCATCCCATACGTAGTTTTCTTCTTTTTCTATATACCCATACCGGCGCTCCTCGTTTGGCTCAACAACTGCAAACTCAGCCCAATGACTTAACAACGATACGGGAGTTACTTTTCCAGAGGTCCATTGACAGCGCATAGCTTTTGCACGACGATGAATTTCAAACGGCGTTGCGTGCACTTCGCGTAATCCAGCTACAGCAGATGAAAGTTTTTGTTTCTGCGTCCTAGGAATACTATGTCTATCTATTTGTGTTGCCTCACAAACAGCAATGAATAGTTCATCGTTTTCTCCAAGAGTATCGTTTAAATTCTTTTTGTTATTTTCTTCTCGTTTGTAGGTCGCAGGTGAACCATGGCTTAGTTCATCACTGCTATTTGGGGTTGGTTCAGCATTGATCTCAACGGGTGGTCCACCGCTGGACCACGGTGTACATAAACGATAGATACAAGTCTTCTTGCCAAATTGCATATTGTATCTGCCTGTCTTTTCTATAATTCCCAGTTCACATAGTTCGATTAATGCTCTTTTTACGGTGGACTTCGAGCGTCGTATATGCATTGCTAATCGACCTTGTGACGGCCAACAAATACTGGTTGAATAATTCCTATACATGGCAAGAGCCGCATACACACATATCGCATTCACGCTGCATTGACTGAACACTTGTTTTGGAATCATTGCAAACTCCGCGCTCTCGGGGAAACCTGCGTCCCATCTTTCGTCATTTGATAAACTTTTCATTACGAATACATAAGCGGGAGCCGAATAACACAGATCAAAGTGTCGGCTCTTTTGCTTTTTAAGCACCGCTTAAGGTTCCTCCTTATTCCTTTTCTGGGTTTGTTTCGCTGCCAATTGAGACCTGAGCTAAGAACTTCTCAAAAGCCGCAATCGGAACCACTATGCGTCTTCCTAGCTTGATATGTGGCAATTCTCCTGTCCTTACGCATTCATATGCAGTGCCTCGACTTACACCAAGGATCTTTGCCACTTCACTGACCGTATAGACCTGTTTTGTATTTTCCATTTTTTATGTGCTCTTCTTTCTCTATATCTTGCATGATAAACGAACAAGTGTTAAATTATCACTTAGAAACAGTTTCAGTTAGGTAGAGAATGAATCATTTAGATATCACTTTGTGGCCAGTGGATCATATGGAAATGCCATTTGCTGTTCCCAATTCGCATCTCGTTAGATATGAAAACTCAATTTCCGGGACAATTGCACAGATAGAACTCACCGTTGATTCGCGTATACCGAAATCTGCTTCAGTAGAAATTCTTAAAACGCTAAACAAGTGGCCATCGCCAACTCTCAATTCTCTATCTAAAATCCCCGGATTCGGCCCAGAATCAAATTTGTTCGATCCGCAGTTTGTCCTCCGAGTATTCCCACAACTTGAACTGGAAACGACGAAAGACCTAGCTGACTTTATCTACCAATATGGAATTTTGAACCTTAAGAGTTATCCGAACATGAACAAATACATCCCGTCAATATCGCAGGAAGTTGTTCATAACGAATCCATTTCATACCGGGATATTATTGTGGGCAAAAAGAAATATGGTTCAATAATCTCGATGGAAACAAACACTGCGCTTGCCATTCTTCGCGACTTAAAGGCAATGGCGAAACACGTTATTGCTTACTCAAATGGCGATCCAGAATGGCATCCTTGGGAAGAAGCAGGATACGCATTTTCGGGAAAGGATTATGCATTAAGAGAATCTCGTTGGATGTTGCAAAAAAGATTGACACAAGGATTAGGTATGATGAGCCTCACTCCAATTTTCGACTTTAATGACAATCCAGAGGCGGAGCAAGACATTACCAAAGCTAAAACAGGCTTGTATCAAGCAGCATGTTTACAAATATTTAAGGCCTACAAGACCAATAAACCAATCCAAAAATGCTCACACGAGTTTTGCGGACTCTTCTTTACCACTGCCACTGGTTATGGCTCGACTAGAAAACATAAAGAATCGGGTTTGAAGTATTGCTCAATGCGATGCGCAAAGAATGCCAGCCAATTGGCCCATAGACGACGCAAACAACAAGGAGGTAAATGATGAAAGGCACTACTTTTCAACGCAACAAAACCTGGACTGTCGTGATCGAAGGTGATCGCGATCCACAAACGAATAAGCGAATGAGGCATTGGAAGTCTGGATTTCGCACCAAGCGTGAAGCTGAAGCATGGAAACTTGATGCGCTGAACAAAATACAACGTAATGAATTTTCTGCACCAAGCAAAATGACACTCGCAGAATACTTAACTGAATGGCTCGATGTTTCTGAAATGAAATATAAACCGGGTACATTTTCAGTTATGAGGAGGCACCTAACAAATCACGTTATTGCATATATTGGATCCACTAAGTTGCAAACTCTCCGCACTGCACAGATCAATGCCCTTTACAAAAAATTGGCTACTAACGGAAATCGCACAGAATCTAAAGGTCTTTCAATTGGCACGATTAAAGGTGTTCATTCTTACTTAAGAAAAGCCTTAAGCGATGCAGAAAAATGGGATTACATTGCAAAGAATCCAGCTACAAACGCAGACGTTCCAAAAGACTATGGAATTAAATCTTCTGGACACGAAATTTGGACTCGTGATGAACTCAAGAAATTTCTTGAAGCAAGCCAGGCAGCAACCGACAAGTACTACCCTCTTTGGTTATTCCTAGCTACCACTGGTGTCCGTCGAGGTGAAGCACTCGGGCTCGAATGGCAAGACCTAAATATGGAAACTGGGATGTGTACTATCAGACAAACGCTTTCCTGCGTCGACCATAAGCCCGTATTTCAGACACCAAAAACAAAGTCCAGCTTGCGCACAATAGCGATTCCAAAATCGACTCTTCTTGAGTTAAGGAAACACCGTAAGGAACAAACAGTCAACAGACTTAGCCTCGGAGAAGCATGGGATAACAGCCATGATCTTGTCTTCACGCATGAAGATGGAGCACTTCTACATCCAGAAAGAGTACTAAAAGAATTTCACCGCAGGTCAGAACGATATGGAGTGCGAAGGGTACGGCTGCATTCGCTTCGCCATGGATGGGCAACCTTTGCTGGTCAAGCAGGTATCTCGCCAAATGTGATGAAGGATCACTTAGGCCATTCAAGCATCACAATAACAATGGATATTTATAGCCATGTCCTTGCATCTCAAGATCAAGAAGCAGCCGAGGAAGTTGCGCGCGCTATTTTTTCAGGTGCTTAATTTAAAGTCGTCTTTATATCGCTCAATAGCCCAGTCTAGATAGGGTTTATTGTCATCGCGATCCCATTCTGTTTTGACAAGATTTTGGACATTGCGAATCGCATCTACGACTTTGTCCCACATTTGACCTTCTGAGGATACGTATTTCTCAAGGGCATCAAGCATGACCACCGATTGCTGCGCGAACAGTATCAGTGGAAACTGTTGTCCATCTTTATCAAGCGGTATTTGTAGTTCTTCGCGTTCCCAGCCAATATGCGAAAGATTTATGTTTATCCTATCGATCCATTCAGCAATTTCCCCCCAATTCAATCCACTCGCCTTTTGCCAGAAATCGTTGCTAGAAGGTGTAAATCCCAATGTCGACACCCACCAAACCTCTTTGTCAGAAAATCGGCCGCGATCCAACGACGGATTGTAAAAAGAGAAAACAGCTCTCGAATGGGTTAATGCTGAGGTAAGCGCTTCTTCATCCCCAACAGGGTTAGTTGATCCAGATTCGATGCTGTCTTGCAGAGTCTTATAAAAGGATGCCGTTGCTGAAATTTGATAACGGTGGTCATTCCACAAATGTTTTTGGATGATGCTCGCAACATCTCTATTTGCAGTTGATTCATCGCCGTTCATAAACCAAGTTTAAATGAATGGTTGCAAAATGGTTGCAACAACAACTTTGTTCTCTATGTATACCTGCACTGAGCAGGTATTTGTATGGTGTCGAAGGGGGGACTTGAACCCCCACGCCCGAAGG
>CALMUU010000172.1 GCA_937872965.1 uncultured Actinomycetes bacterium | reverse complement strand
GTCCCTCAACGCCCACCAAATTTTTGTTTTAAACAAGGTCTCCTTGTAAGGGAGGCGTACCTCCCTCCTCTATTTATCAAGGTCGAGGGCCGGGGGTTCGAGTCCCTCAACGCCCACCAAATTTCTTATGCAAATGCATAAGAAATTTGGTGGGCGTTTTACGCCGCAGTGCTTGTCTCCTCCGGAGGCCGTTCAAACGCCACGGAGGCTTTTCCTGCCTGAATGACGTGGTCTAATCACCCGGTTTTCTCGGGCGGCGGTTTCACTTTCAGTGCCGCCCTGTGTTTTTCCTCAAAAGTTTTGTCGTTATGCATCATCATGTGATGCCGCCTGCATACAAGTGCAAGATTTTCGACGGAAGTGACTCCTCCGTGGAGCCAATGGTGAATATGGTGTGCGTCGCACCATTGGGCGGGTATGGTGCAACCAGGTATTGAACATGTTGTTTGTGAAAGCATAAGCTGCTTTTTTATTTTCCAGGGAGCTGTTCGTGCCGTGCGACCAAGGTTGTATGTTCCGTCAGCGTTTTTAAAGGGTACATGAATATCGGTATCACACAGTATTTGTTCAACGAAGGTATGTGAGTGCGTATTAATCAATGGAGAAGCTGAATGTAAACACTTCTTAAGAAAGTCTCGAGTGGTTGTCTCTTTATTGAGGTCGTCGAGATCGACGATGATGTCCGCAGTGAGTGCGGAATGTGGATTGTAGCGAAAAAGGGTTTTTGAGGATATTTCGCCAGCGGGGGATTGGGCTGGAATGCCTGATGATACGAAGCCTTGAGCAATATAGCCAATTGCATCGGCGCGTTGTTGTGCAGGCGTGTAGTCGTATCGCGATTCGGACGATGAGTTGCGCCATACCTTTTCGGACAAACATTTTAACGCTTTATCAAGTATTTTTCCTGTGACGGCATCGAGTTCACCATGAACAAGCCAGGTGCCATCTGCAAGTTCGTTGAGAAAAAGTTTGCGATTTTCGAAATGTACAAATTCTTCGCTGGGTTCGTCGATAACGGCATCGATCATGTTTTTCCAGTGGCGTATAACATAAGAAAACTGTTCTGCATTTACTGTTTTGCCAACTTCGACTAGCTCGTTGACATCGTCAGTAAAATATTCCACATAGGTTTCGTTGGCAAGAGGAACAAGGCAGGCTGCATGATCATTAGTGATTGAGCTGCTACGAACTGCCTCGGCCACAATAGGAAATTGATGAAGGAGATTCCCCTGTGCGAGAGCGACATTGACGCTGCGAGGGCGGATACCTGTGGTGAGAACTATGGCAGTTTTAGCGCTGAGGTAACCTTCATTTGCCCAATTGCCCGAACGAGCGTAAGAAGATGAAACCTGATCGCACACTGAGTCGACGGTCTGGCGAAAAGCATGAATGGCTTGAATCTCAGAAGTGGTCGGTGATGAGCCTGGAGATACCAGCACTTGTTCTATTTCCAGCAGAGTTTCCTGGTACCGGGCAAGAGTTGTGCTAACATCGAACATATGTACGTATTATATCAACAAAGCCGTGAAAAAGTCAAGGAAAATAAGAGTTTTTTACATAAAAATACATCACGAAAACGAAGGGGAGGGTCCGACCTTGAAAAGTCTGTGTCCCCTGTGGGCCACTCTCCTTGCTTTCCAAGATCAGACCCTAACTGCACAAAGCCACGTCTTACTGCTGGGAATGACCTATACAACCAGACTCAAATGCAAGGCACTCCATCCTTAGCCACCCAGAGCCAACTGAAGGGAGTCCTGAGTGAAACCAAGGACCAGCGAAGGATCTGTCCTCACGTCATATCGGCCATGTATTCGATTACGCTAAATGAATGTCATCCGAGATCCATTGGAATTTACATCAAAAAGATGGCGAACCCGATGTCGAGATTTGGTTGCTCCACGGTCTGGGCGACTCATCAAAAACCTGGGCGAATTTGTTTGCGCATCCTGGCATGTCGGGCCTTCAGCTAACGGCACCCGATCTTCCGGGTTTTGGTTTAACGCCTTCGAACGTAGATGAAACGTCACTTGATCATGTTGCCCATGAAGTTATTGAATTGATAGACGACCGTCGGCGATCCGAATCCATATTTCTTGTCGGACATTCAATGGGCGGCGATCTCGGGACGTTGATTGCTCAGAGTCAGCCTTCGTGGTTACGTCAATTTGTAAATGTCGAAGGGAATTTAACAGAAGGCGACACATTTATCTCGAAGGCTGCTTCGGAGAGTTCGGATTTCAATGATTGGTTTGAGGGATTTATTCAAACCATTCAAGTCTTGACTGATCAGGGAATTATTGATGAAAGCTGTATGAAAAGTCTCCAGCAATGTTCACGAAGCATTTTTCTCTCGCTTGCGCTTGATATGGTTCGACGAGCTAACGAAATGGGAACCATATTTTCCTCCCTTGAGATAGACACATCATATTGGTATTCTGCCAATTCAATTTCTCAACAGACTCTCCAACTTCTGACAGAACAGAATATCAAGAGTATCGATTTTAAAGGAAAAGGCCATTGGATTATGCACGACAAGACGGATGAATTCGTAAACGCCCTGAATGTGTTCGTTGATAATCTTGACTAAATAAATCGATCCAGACGAAACGCTGAAAGATCAATATCGGCCTGTCCTTCAAGTACGCGTTGTGCAACCGCTTCGCCGATAGCCGCTGAGTGTTTGAATCCATGTCCTGAACACGGCGAAACAAGCAAGATGTTCTCGCATTGCGGATGTTCATCAATTACGAAATGTGAATCGGGCGTTTCAGTGTAAAGGCACGTAGTACTTCTCAGCGCCTGTGGTGCAAGGGAAGGCATGCGATTGCGTATGTAGTAGTCGTACATCTCTTGAGTTTCTTCATCACTTACTTCGCGTTGTACATTTTCCGGAGTCGTCGTTTCATGGAAAAGCCCTGTTGCAACTTTGACGCCCCCATCTGATCCATCGATAGCAGGAAAGCCATAAAAATATTCTGATTGTTGGTCTCCGAATGTCCATACGTAAACAGGCAAATGTTCTGGCGTAAACGAATCTGCCTTTACGGGATCTATAGGAAACCAATGAAGAACTTGGCGGTAAACCTGAAACAATGACCCAAGGGTTGATTCAGGAAAAAGTTCAGTGATCCACGGCCCAGCCGTAACAACAACTTTTTGTGCCAGGTAAATATCGGTATCTGTTGTAACACGGACACCCCTACCATCAGGCGCGATGTCGAGAACTTTTTCGTTGTATTGCAGAACTGCACCATTGCGTTCTGCAAGTGATAGCTGTGCAGATACAGCAGCTTCTGGGCGAACAAAGCCACCACCAGGTTCAAGATAAACACGGTAATCATCATCTACATTGAATTGGGGATAACGGTGACGAATTTCTTCGCTTCCGAAAACTTCGTGTTCAATATGAAATGATTCAGCAAGCTCGACGGTGGAAACAAAAAAATCTTCAAGTCCATGCTGTTCTGTCTTTCCTGCTGAAGGACTCATAACAAGTACACCACAACTGGTAAAGAGATCAGTATTAGTTTCTGCTTCTATCTCTCTCCACAATTGTTGCGAACGTAAAACAAGCGGGACATATTCTGCTCCTTCGCCAGTAGCTTGGCGAGTTATTCGAGAATCGCCGTGTGTTGATCCAAACGTATGGGGAGGCGTGTACTGATCTATGCCAACAACTTTTGTTCCGGTTTTCGATAGTTGGTACGCAGCTGCACTTCCCATGGCGCCGAGCCCCACGACGAGAACATCAGAGGTATGCATAGAAAAATGTTACTCGGTAAATGAGATATGTGAGGCGTTGCAAATCTGCAATTAGGCCTTGCGCCACCACATGTTCGTGTACGAATCTTTTTCGAAGCCATGTTGAGAGTAGAACTCAATAGCTTTGTCCGTGGCATGTAGTTGAACGCGGACAACACCTTGTTCGTTGAACCAATTCATGAGGTGATTGAGCACTTGTTCACCGACGCCATAACCACGAAAATCTTCAGTTGTGGACATCCAGCGGATGTATCCCATCTTGCCATTGGGTAACCAAGGTTGAGGAAGGTCATCATAAATAATTCCGATTCCACTTGCGACAATAGCGTTCGTTGCTGAATCAAATGCAACTGCAGCTTCGGCATGACCATTTTTGGAAGCTTCGCCGATCCATGCAATCGCATCGCGTTCCCATGTCGTGTCTTCAACGCCAATTTCTGTCGCGTTGTACATTTCGTGTGTAAGTTCTATAACTCGAGAATATTCATCAGGTGTTGCCGTGCGAGTCGTTACCAGCGGTTCAAAGGTATCCATTAGATTTCATAGTACTACCTGGCGCGTTCATACGTATAGTTACGTCAAAGTATCGTTGTGCTCTGGGACTATTTGTTGAGAAAAGTTAACCGGTATTTCGGTTGGACGTGATGGGAAGTGCTACTTCTTCGGCGGGAACTGGCTGAGAGAAAAGATATCCTTGCCCATAGTCACATCCTAATTCCTTAAGCGCGAGGCGTTGCGCGTCCTGTTCAATTCCTTCGGCCGTGACCGTCAAGTGCATAGCGTGCGCTAATCCGAGGAGTGCATGAATGATTGCTGTATCATCCTCGTCGATATCTAGTCCATCGACGAAACTTTTATCGATTTTAAATCCATCGATGGGAAGCTTTTTAAGATATGACAAGGAGGAATATCCAGTTCCAAAGTCATCGACACGAAGGCGGAATCCCAGATCGCGAATATCGTTGAGGAGCGCAATGGCTCTCTTGGTGTCTCCCAATACGGCACTTTCAGTAATCTCAAATGCCATGGAATGCGCAGAGCAGTCACTCTGTGTTTTGACGCGTTCAATTTCTCTCAACAATTTGGGATCACGAAGCTGGGTCACTGAAAGGTTGACGTTCATAAAGAGTGGTCGACCCATTGACGTTACGTAACCTTTTTGCCACACGCCAAGTTGCCGGAAGGATTCTTCCATCATGTAGTAACCAATGTCGAGGATAAGGCCCGTGTCTTCGGCAAGAGGAATGAATTCGTCAGGACTGATGATTCCTTTTTTCGGATGAATCCATCGAGAGAGTGCTTCAAATCCGACAATTTCGTTAGTTTCTAATGAGACGATCGGTTGATAGAAAACCCGTATCTGTTGTGTGTTGAGAGCGCGATGTAAATCGTTAGAAAATCTTAATTCGGTGGATATTCGTTGACGGTCTTTTGAAACAGCCATTTCAATTGAGTTCTTTCCTTGTTCTTTCGCTCGGTACATTGCAGCGTCAGCATCGCGCAATATATCTTGAGCGGTGATTTCAAGGCCAGAACACATGACGACACCGATCGAACACGTAATAATTGTTTCTCCTTGGGAAAGTAGGACGGGCTGAGACAATGTTTCCTTGATTTCTTGTGCGATCAGACTTGCCACTGTTTCTGTTATGGGAGGCATTAACAGAATAACGAACTCGTCTCCTCCAATTCGAGCCACTTCACCACGTATGCCGACGATAGAAGTAATGCGCTCAGAAGTGATGTGAAGAACGTGGTCACCTGCTGAGTGGCCGAGAGTGTCATTAATCATTTTGAAACGGTCAAGGTCTAGAAACATAACAGCAAAAGTATTATTGACCTCACTGTCTGATGAATTCAGTGGTTGTTCGATTACCTCGTTCACCAAGTCAAAAAAGTGTGTTCTATTCCAAAGTCCTGTAAGTGGGTCTTTGATGGCAAGTGATTTAAGTTCGCTTTCGTGGACTTTACGATCAGTAATATCTTCGATTTGAACCACAAATTCAGCTGCTTCATCATTGCTCATAAAGGTTAAGGGAATATGACTAATTGTGGCTGACCCCCAGCGAATAGCGCCATCGCGTTGAAGAAAACGACACTCGACATGGATGGAATGGCCAGAAAGTTTTGATAATACAGTCGCAAGATTGACGTCAAACATTGCTCTGTCATCCGGATGGATGATGTAGCTTAACGCGCTGCCGAGAACGTCTGCCTCTTCGAAAGCAGTAAAAATAAAAAATGCTTTATTCGCGCGAAGCACTTTGCCCTCTTCGTCGAGAAAGACCAGCGTTGTGGGACCATTTTCAAAAGCGATACGAAACTTTTCTTCTGATGAGGTCATGACGGAAAGGTCATGTTCACGTTGAGTAAGAAGTTCTCTATTTTCATGGTAGGTGAGGATCTGCGATACAAGCATTGCGCTAAACAATCCACCAAAAATAATCCACAATGCACGAGGCGTGTCGGGGTGGGTGGCATAAATCATGCCCGCATAAATTAAGCATGCGAATGCGCTGGCAAAAATCGAATATCTTAAGGCATCTTCGCCGCGTGAAGTTAACACAGTTTTGGGGACGGTGTCCTTGTTGTGAAAGGTAAACATATAACACATGATTGCAATCATTGTGAGAGCTTCCACGACGGGGTGCAGAATTGCTGGATCTTTAGAAATCCAAAAAAGTTTGAAAAGTTCTGCTATTGCATTAAAGAATATCGCTTGAGCTATTGGAAGAATCACACGATCGAATCCTCGAAACATAGTTATGCTAAAAGCCAGTGACGCCACGATAAGATTAACGTAGATGGAGATGTAATTTTGTTTGATGAACAAAGAGGAAGTCGACGAAAGTAATAATCCTGCACACACAAAAAAACTGAGAGAACCAGCGAGAGTGATCGCATCAAAAATGACACGTGCTTTCGAAATACGCGAATAGGAATAGAGGCCAATGCATACTACGGCTATCATCACGAAAGGGAAAATTGGATAATTGAAATAGTTTTTGTAAGGTGAAATGACATCCCGCAGGAGAGATGATGTCTGGGTCAAGATTTCAGCTAGTTGTGCAATAAACCAAAGAACACATGACACTGCGAGAAGCATCCAGCTTTTCATTTTGCTTCTCTGGTACTTGTATAGGACATTAACTAAGAACATGAGAGGAAATGAAAGCTTGATGATTTCTGTGAGCAGGATGTAGCTATTTTGGTCGGGACTTGCAAGTGAATATTGGAGAAGGTAACTAGCGATAGCGAGGACAAGAACAATAAAAATAACAGGAGTTTTCCAGAAGCGTGCAAGGCGGGAGTAGGCATTGTCCAATGCGCGTGGATTTGTTGTCACAAGTTATATAGTCGTCCGTTTGCAGTGTGAACTGATAGGCGATGAGAGGCCTTCTTCTGAAATTTCTCAACTTCACACTTTTAATGCGAATAGAACGAATTGTTGGTTATATTGCGCAATGCATTACTGGGTTAATTTCTTTCTCACCAGTTCTTCATTCTCGTCCAAATTCTCGATTGCGACGAAAGGCGTATCCTTGTGGTTGAGAAAGAGTAATGCTGCAGAACATTTTTCAACATAAGTGACCTGTTTTAAGAGAAGCGAATAAAAGGCGAGTTGGAATGAATGAATTCTTACTTTGTCTTCGAGAGGGCGATGCTTATCGATAGAATCAGTTTTATAGTCGACGATGATGTAGTCATTGTTTGATTTAATTAAGCAGTCGATGTACCCTTCGCAGAAAACTCCTTCGATGAAACCGCTTATCGGCACCTCTCTCGTGATTTCAATATTTTGTGAGTGTAGTAAAGGTATTGAAAGTGCTCGTGTGACCATATCGACACAGAGTGCAAGGTCAGATTCAGAGACGATACCTTCGTTGGCTCCACAACGCGCACAGAGTGCAACAACCGTTTCGTAGCTGGCATCGAAATCGATAATATTCATTACTCGGTGTACTGCTCTTCCTATTGAAGGAGCTGTACTCGTATCGAAAATCGATATTTTCCTTTTTTCTATTTTTGGTGGAACAATTTCATCGGGCTTCATCGAGGTTGCATTGACAGACTTTGATGAAACTATTCGTTGATTAAGTTGTTCTTTTTGTTCGTTTCTCGTTGTATAGATATGATTGAAGAGTTCGGACAGGGAATGGAGCCGCTCATCGACGTCAAAAGATAATTGCGCCCCAGCTTGTCGAGCCGACAAATCAGGCAGATCAAGGAGAGAAATATAGCGCTCGATGTTCTGGGCGCCGAGCGCCACAAGTGATACTTGATTGTTTGGTTTTTTCACAGCTTTATGGTGTGTCCCAATGATGAGATGGTCTTGCGCGCGCGTCAAGGCAACATAAATAAGACGAGATTCTTCTTCAAGAAATCGATCTTTCATCGCCTCTTTATGGTCGGCAAGACGTGAATCGTAGATTTTCGATGATATCGATAACGCAAAGGAAGAAGAGTCGGCAGACTGGGGATCTAAATCGACAACGGAGATTCGGCGGTCTTTTGTTTCCATGTGGGAGGGGATAAATGTAACGATGGGAAATTCCAGACCTTTTGAAGCATGAATTGTCATCACCCGTATTCTCGTATGATCGGAACTTTCGATAAAAGAATCGGATTTCACGGAGTCATTACGACTTCGTTCTAAATGTTCGACGTAGTTGGCAACGCTAGCCATGGGATGGGAATCTTGGTATGTAATGACATCACTCAAGATGAAATGCAGGACAGAAAGCGAGTGCGATTCACCCAGGATAAGCACAAAGGATTGGAAAAAGCCTTTGTCGAAAAGGATTTGATGAAGAAAGCGATAAGGCGTAAGAAAGGGGAGTGATTGATGCATTTCTTTCAAGGTAGCAAGAGCGGTGACTACCTTCTGAACGGCACTTGGTATTTCTGAAGCAGAAGAATCTGTTTCTTTAATGTATCGATAATCCCACAAGGTTGTGCTTGAGATTTCCTTTCCGTTGTGAACAGCTTTCATGCTTTCGACATACGCGCTTAACTCATCATTTGTAATTTGGAAGACAGGAGTTTTGAGTGCAGCGATTACGGCAAAACCATCACGAGGAGACGAACTTGCCTTCAGGAGCGCGAGGAGAGTTCGAATCATGGTGAGCTCCCACACGAGCGCGGATGAATCGATGGAGTACGGTAGATCGAGAGTCTCGAGAGCCTGGATAACAGAGGGTAGTGAATTCTTGTCTCGAATCAGTATTGTCATATCTGAATATTCGCACGGACGAGTTGCTTTGATGCCTTTATCGTAAATCCAAGCTTTTCCATTCATGCGTTTAAGTTCTTGAATGCATTCGCGGGCTTGAAGTTCGCGTACCTCATCAACTTTGAGATCGAGACTCTCGCCCATAACTTTTACATGATAGTGAGGAGAATCATTCAGGTTCTCTCTTGTTCCTTTCATAGGGAGATATTCGTCAATCAGTGGAGCAGAAATCTCGTTAATGCAATCGATCACTGCGGGAACGCTACGACGGGAAAGGTCGAGCGCAATGCGTTTTAGTGGTCGTGTTCGAACAAAGTTTTTATATCCATCTACTGTGGCGCCACGAAAACCGTAGATCGACTGTTTGTCATCGCCAACTACGAACAATCGAGCGAGCTCACCCAAGGATGCTTCGTCTGCAAGTGAATCAAGAATAGCTAATTGGTGAATGTCGGTATCTTGAAATTCATCGACAATTACCGAATCATACCGGGCCCACAACTGTTCTCGAATAAGTTCATTTTCGATGGCTCTTCGTGCCGCGATGATAGAGTCGTCGAAAGTAATAGAACCTGAAGAAAATGTTGCTTCCCGATAATCGACTGCAAGAACGTAGAGTTTGTCGATAATGAAACGTAAAGTTGCATCGAGAGTGTTCTGAATAAAATCTTGTCGTACTCGCCC
The DNA here is from genome assembly GCA_937872965.1 of uncultured Actinomycetes bacterium. GTDB lineage: Bacteria > Actinomycetota > Acidimicrobiia > IMCC26256 > JAGPDB01 > JAGPDB01. The sequence goes on along the minus strand of CALMUU010000172.1, from coordinate 6,527 downwards.
TAGTTCAGCAATTGCAGCTTCGATTTCGACATACGCCACTTCGAAGCTAGCTTTCATTTTGAGATCGAATGTTTTACTTCCTATATATGGTTGAGGATTATTAATCAGTTTATAGAGGTCAAGATCGTCATGTGTTTCGATGATTGCGTGAGCAAAGGCAGAAAATGCCGGTATCCGTTGAGCATTATTTTGTGGAATGATTTCGTCAAGGTTTTTGAGCGATACAAGCTGCATATAGGAAACAGCAGCTTCTCGAAGTTTGGCCGCACTGTTTTTCACAATGTGAGCAATCACGGAAAAGTCGATTGCGGCATTGTCATTCTTTGTGTCGCCGGGAATATGTGTAATTTTGCCAACGATTTGATGAAGAGCATCTCTGAGCTGAACTCTTCCGATGTGGTGTACTTTGCATATTTTAAAAAAGGGCAACATTGCAGGGTTGTTTCCCCACTCGTTGTAATGACCATTGAAAAATGCATCGAGAATCTTTTGTTGATCGATAGCGTCGACGATAGCAATTTCATCGGGCAGGCCTAATGAATCGTGAAACTGCTTACATATTTCATAAGCGAAAGAATGAATCGTTTGAATGGATGCGAGATTGAGATTCTCCAGTGCACGTTGTGCCCATGGTTCGCTATCGTGTTCTTTTAATAGATCTACCAAACGGTGCTTCATCTCAGCAGCGGCGTTATCTGTGAAGGTGAGAAGGAGAAGTCGCTCAATTGATGTTCTTCCACTCTTAAGTAATTCAGACACACGTGCGATGAGGGTGAAAGTTTTTCCACACCCTGCGCTAGCTTCGACAGATATGGATTCGTCTAGTGCGGCGGTAATGTATTGCACAGGTTCTTTGAAGTGATGAAGAAGATTTTCGCTTGTCAACTTGGTGCTCATTTGCTCTCGCCTCGATCAAGCTGATCTTCACCCGTAGCTTGCGCATAAGAAAAGAGAAGTTCTGTTTTCTTCGCATGGGGCCACAACTGTCGCTGCTCTTGATAGCAATACGGTTCCACATCACAGTTTTTACATGCAGAAGAAAGAACAGGACCCTTTGAATTGATATCGACCTGTTGTTCACGTGGAATAAATACGCCATTGGTTACGAGATCAGTAATCGAAAATAAAAGTTCCTTGGCCCGCTGTTGGGCTTCTTCATCCCATGGCATAGTGTCTTTCACTGCTTCATCTTCGCCTAAATGCCAATATTCAATCTGATCAACTGTTTCTTCGAGCATTAATGCATAAATAGCGAGTTGAATTTTTCGACCGAAGTGAAAAGGATCGCCAGACTTATGGAATTTTCCTGTTTTGTAGTCGACTAACGTACGCACAGAAGCGTCGTCTTGCTGAATGCGGTCGATGGTGCCTCGAAGTGTAATAGAGGTTTCATTGTGCACTACTTCGTTGTGAATTTCTACTTCAGCCTGTACTGAGGTGGCTTGTGACTTGCGGTCTAAATCGATGAAATTCAGAATAATTCGTGTCAGCTTGTCGGTGGTCAAAATCGAAGAGGCATTATGGGGAAGCACTCCGGATTGAGCCATCGCTTTAATACGGTCTCGCATGATTTCTATGAGTTGATCTTGTGTGAGAGAGTTGTTGACGTATTCTTCAAGACAGGTATGAATTAATGTTCCAAGAACAGTGGGAAGAAGCTCGTCGGGATCCAGCGATACCTGTGGTGTTTGAGCACGCAGGATTCTTTGATGAAAAAATTGAGACGGACAGCGTGCGAGTACCTCTATTCCTGTAGCGGAAAGGCTCGTCACGGCTACAGCGCTCAAAGAATTGACATTATTCATCTCGGACGAGACCAATTTGTTCAAATGTAATGCAGGGCCCACGAGGCAATCGTTCCAAGGAAAATCAGCCAGCAAATCAGCATGTTCGGTTGCCTTGGTTGGTTGTGCCCAATGGGGAAGTGTGATTATTTTTCCCGCCAAATCGTGAGTGCTGGAGGTGAGGGAAATGCTGTTGGAACAACAGCGCAGCCATGACATAATATTCTGAGAGTGCTGTTCAGTTTCGCTTTTCCCCGATAGATGATATCGCTCGTATTGATCGCGAGGAATGAAGCTTGATCGCACAGGCGATGGCGCAACATATTTATCGCTTAACGAACAGACAAATATTTGTTCAAAACATGAACCATATATTTCTTCTGGCAATGCGACATAGAGTCCACTACCTAAAGAGCCGGTTCGAAGAGGACGCTTATTGGCCTGTTGCTTGAGAAGCAAAAAACTTTCTAAGCGTGAAATGCGCGCAGTGCTTTGCGAGAGTTCTTTTAAGAGCGAAAAGGCTTGTTGCGTACAGTCTTTCGATGGTGAGTATTCATACTCTTCCTCAAGAAAGAAATCGATACAAATATTTTCATTGATAAACTCGTTAATGATAGAAAAATATTCACCGAGGTAAGAAGCTTTTCTGATACGGTCTTTGCATTCGATGGAGGGGTGTTTTCCGCTTGGATTTTTAATCCAAGGAAATAGTTCAACAAAGTGAGCTATTGATTCGAACGAAACTTGCTCTTCAGAATTGTTGAGAAAGTATTGTGCCAGATCGAAAAAAGGATGGACAGCTATTGTGTCGGGTGAGCTACCAGAGGTTGCGATACCTTTGCGCTGGGCGATTGCAAGAGCAAGCCGTTTGTATTTATTGTCGGGTACCACAAGGGCACAATTGTTAAGCGAGAGAGAGCCTTGCGATAAAAAAGTTTCTAATACGTAATCGATTTCATCTTGTGAAGTTTCGAATATTTGTACGTTGGTACTGGGAGAAGTTTCCACTCCAAAGATGTCATACGCAATAAAACTTTTATATTTTGTCATAAATCTTTTCGTTGAGTGATCAGGATCTGCATAGCCCAGAATGATACATTCTCCTAAAATCTTTTCGATCGGGATTGTGTGTCCTTTCGCAGAAAACGCTTGTTCCTTCTGGTGAAATAAATCACTACAAAGGCGCACCAACTCGTAGTCGTTGAGGGCTTGTTCATAAAACTCTTCATCCATGGAATAAAGCAGATCGAGCGTTGTGCGAACAAGCGGCGCTTTTACCCACGCCGATGATTGAGGGAAGAGCTGTTGAGCAATCGAGACGCAGGTGTCAAAGTGAGCAATGGTATGAAAGCGCGAAGTGAGAGTATTTTCAAGAGCGGCGTCTTCGAGTAATTGATTTACTTCTTCTATCGTACTGAAACGAACACCGAGGCTGTGCCCCGCGAGTTGTTCGTATTGACGACGGATGAAAACTGAGGAGGTATTCGTGGGGCACAACACCGTAATGAGCCCGGAATGGTTCTCTTTTAATGCATTAATAGAATCAGAGAGAGCATGCAGGAGATCCGCGGGAGGAACCTTAAGGGAAGTTGTTCTCATAGGTGAATAGAGTACAACGAGCATACGACAATGCAGCGAAGAGACAAGAGAACTTTGCCGTGAAACCAAGGCACATAGCCAGTAGGCGTTCCTGGCGCTCTCTCTTCTTGATGTAGAATGAGAGGATATGAAACGCTTTGGTCTGCTTGTTCGTTTCTCCTTTATAGTTGTTATTGGCGGAAGTCTTTTAGGCCTATGTCTTGCAGCATTTGCGCCCGGCATAGGTATCGTGAGTTCAGCTCATACTGGTATAGACCGTGTAGATGTCGCGTTTTCAAAATTATCTTCGCGCACCATTGTTTATGATGCGAGTGGCCAAGAAATTGGTCGTCTGGGTATAGAAGACCGCGAACCCGTTAAGCTCAGCGAAGTTCCTGAGATTATGAAAAAAATTGTCATCGCTTCCGAGGATCGGACGTTTTGGAATAATCCCGGGGTTGATGCGCGCGCCATGATGCGCGCCATGACGAGCAATGTATCTGCAGGGGGTGTTGCCCAGGGTGGGTCAACTATTACTCAGCAGCTCATAAAAAATAGAGTGCTCACTAATGAAAAAACTTTTTCACGTAAAATTAAAGAAGCAGTGCTTGCCTACCGCGTAACGCAATCGCATTCAAAAGAAGAAATTCTTCAGGAATATCTCAATACTGTGTATTTTGGGCAAGGAAGTTACGGTATTAAATCTGCTGTAGAGCGTTTTTTCCGACATCCTTTAAGCGAGATGACGCTGTCTGAAGCAGCACTTTTAACAGCACTTATTCCTAATCCTGAATCGTGGAATCCGTTTGTTTTTCCTGATCGTGCGCGAGAACGACGCGCCAATATTCTTTCCCTCCTGAGGCAAGAAAAAATAATTACTGAAGAGCAAGAGCGTGAGGCGAATGCGGTTCCCCTGCCGACGGTTCGACCTTCTGCGGAACTCAAGCCAGATAATTATTTAGTTGCTGAAGTCCAACGACGTTTGTTGGACGACACACGCCTGGGAGCAACTGCACAAGAACGCTATAACAAAGTTTTACGCGGTGGTCTTAAGGTTCACACATCGTACGATCCAGATTTGCAAGCCGCTGCACAAAAAGCAGTGGATGAAAAGTTGCCTAAGCAGCGACCTTTCACTGCTGCGATGATCGTAATGGAACGTAACACTGGAAAGGTTGTTGCGATGGTCGGTGGTCCGGGTTTCCAAGATGCAAAATATAATTTAGCAACGCAGGGAGAACGTCAACCGGGATCGACCTATAAAATCGTTACACTCACAGCTGCCATAAATAAAGGTTTTTCACCTCAGGACACCATCTCTGGATCTTCTCCATGTGTCGTAAAACCTAAAGGGTATCCGGCCTGGACCACGAGCAATGCCGAAGGGGGTGCCGGGACAGGAACATTACGCAACGCCACTGCGCATTCCGTTAACTGTGCTTATGCGCGCTTGATTTCTGCCGTCGGTGTAGTATCAACTTCAGAAATGGCGGAAAGTCTGGGAATTGACCATGATGTTCCAGCATTTCCATCCATAACTTTAGGAACAGATGAGGCAACTCCTCTTGAAATGACAACGGTTTACAACACTATTTCGACAGGTGGCATTCGGCACGATCCTGTGTTTGTGACCAAAGTCGAAGGTCTTGATGGTGAGGTCCTTTTTGAACAGAGGTACACAGGTACTCGTGTCGTGACCGAAAACGTAGCCCTTACAGTTACCGACATGTTGCGTAACGTCATCACCGGAGGTACGGGTACCTCCGCGCGTATTCCCGGTCACGATGCAGTGGGCAAAACAGGAACTACCGAAGAATATGGCGATGCCTGGTTTTGCGGTATGACAATGCGATATACGTCCTGCGTCTGGATGGGGGATCCAGCAGCGCGCACACCTATGCGGAACGTAGGGGGGCGAACCGTTTTTGGAGGAACCTATCCCGCTGCAATCTGGAAATCTTTTATGGTTGCAGCATCATTCAATCAGCCAAATATTGCTTTTGCGGCACCAGATAAAACTAAATGGCCACGAGGTGTTTATGTAACAGATCAAGGACGAGGAAAAGGTGCGCCACCAGTAAACGAAACAATAGAAGATCCTAGTGTGGTTAATCCGAATGCAACAACGACTCCGGTAACGATTCCTCCAGTACCCGCAACAGCAGCTCCACCGACTCTTACACCTGTTCTTCCGTGAGATTACTTCCTATGAGACATATTCATTGATAACCCCATGTTGATTTATTTGACCTGTATCTCAGCCATAATTACGTACTACATTTTCACGTCACGAGGTATTGATTATCGTGCCGTTGCACTGGGATCGATCTTACCCACCGCAATTGATTCACTTATTGGACACGCTTCGCTCGGCCATTCATTTTTTCTGCCCGTAGCGGCACTTGTTATTGTCATGCTCGCAACGATCGGACGTACACGAATGGTGCGACGAAGGCTTTTATGTGTGGTGATCGGAATCTTTATGGCATTGGTGTTGGAAGGAACTTTTCTTCACGAATCGATGTGGTGGTGGCCGTCGAATATTGGACATACACCGGAAACCATTTCGCTCTTTCCTTCACTTGGTGTGTGGATTATTCGAGACCTTCTGGGAGTTATTGCGCTCTATGTTCTTATCGCAATAGGTGAATTATATAAAAAAGATAGGATGCGAGAATTTCTTTCAACGGGGCGCATTACTTCGGACTAACGCGAGAGAAAAAAGGATCGCACATACGCCGGATTCTGTTCTTGTGCTCGCGCGCAAGAGGTGATCATCCTTCTCGCCGCGATGTTTCCATCGCGATCTAGCAACCAACCCGAAACGATGTGCCAGAGCGGCCGTTTCATACTTGGTCTTGCTCCTCACGGGGTTTACCTAGCAAACGAAATTACTTACGTTTCTGGTGCGCTCTTACCGCACCGTTTCACCCTTACCTGTTTCGTGCAAGCACGATCATCGGCGGTTTATTCTCTGTGGCACTTTCCGTCACTTGCGTGCCCGGTATTTCACCGGCGTGATGCTCTGTGGAGTCCGGACGTTCCTCGACATTATCAAGTAATGACGCGATCACCGTGCGATCCTTTGTGAAAAGTCTATTCGATCTGAATCACAAGGAGCGATCGGAGGAGCGACTGCGAGAACCGTCAGGCTTTGCCTGCGGT